>JAKFCK010000329.1:0-13790 GCA_036676685.1 Chitinophagaceae bacterium
GGTACATTCCGCTACCAAATGGCTGGATGGGCAGGGAAGGGTTTTAGGTGGAGTTGTAGTAGGAAAAAAAGAACTGATTAACGATATTTATCTATTTTGCCGTAGTACAGGCCCGGCCCTATCTCCGTTTAATGCCTGGGTGCTTAGTAAAAGCCTGGAAACACTGGATGTGAGGATGGAGCGCCATGCAAAAAATGCTTTGCAAATCGCTACAGCTTTACAAACACATCCAGCCATATCCTCCTTACGTTACCCTTTTCTTCCAAGCCATCCCCAGTATGCCATTGCAACCAGGCAAATGCAGAATGGGGGCGGGATCGTGTGTTTTGAATTGAAAGGTGGAATTGACGCCGGCAGAGCCTTTATGAACAATTTAAAAATGCTTTCCCTCACCGCAAATCTTGGTGATACAAGGAGCATTGCATCACATCCTGCTAGTACCACACACGCTAAACTAACTGAAGAGGAACGCCAGGCAGTTAATATAACGCCCGGGCTTATACGTATCTCGGTAGGGCTGGAACATTGCGATGATATCCTGGGAGATATAATGCAGGCACTGCCAACCAGCTAAATCATTGTAGTGCCGGGAACGTTGCCGGAAAACTGTCTCTCTCTCTTTCAAAATTGAGTTAGATTTTTTACCCTACTTATACAGTAGAGTATTATATTTGCACTCTAAAATTTTATGTCATGGGTTTACGTTTAGGGGATACTGTGCCTGACTTTGATGCAGTAACTACAGAAGGAAATATTAATTTCTATGAATTTCTTGGAGATAGCTGGGGAGTATTGTTTTCCCACCCGGCCGATTATACTCCGGTGTGTACTACAGAACTCGGAAGGACGGCGTTGTTAAAGGAAGAATTTGCGAAACGCAACGTAAAAGTCCTGGCAGTGAGCGTAGACCCCCTTGATAAACATTTTGGCTGGCGCAACGACATCAATGAAACACAGCATTGTCTTGTTGATTTTCCCATCATTGCAGATGAAGAAAAAAAGGTAGCCGGCCTTTATGATATGATACATCCCAATGCGTCCGAAACTTTCACGGTGCGTTCCCTCTTCATTATCGGTCCGGATAAAAAATTAAAGTTATCCTTGACTTATCCCGCCAGTACGGGACGCAATTTTGTGGAAGTGTTGCGTGTTATCGATTCCCTTCAGTTGACGGCTAAATACAGCGTGGCCACCCCTGCTAACTGGAAAAGCGGCGAAGATGTGATCGTGGTCCCTGCCATCAGTACAGCAGATGCTATCAAAAGATTTGAAAAAGGTGTTCGTGAGATTAAACCGTACCTGCGTTATACTCCACAGCCCGATCTGAATTAATTATATCAAATGGTAATAAAAAATCCCCTGGTGCTAACCGGGGGATTTTTATTACTTGATTTTCTTTAACTGCGCCATTAAAGCGCGAAATTCTTTTGGCATATCCGCAGTGAGTTCCATCTTTTGGCCATCTGCGGTTTCAAATACCAGTTTGTGGGAATGCAGGGCCAGCCGGCTGAGCATTGGACGCTCCTCTTCATCGTGTTTACTAAGCTTGAATTTTTTCTTGATAGCACTTAGCAAAACCGGTTTACCATCCCCGTAAAGTTCATCGCATGCAAGTGGGTGCCCGATTTCTTTTGCATGCACCCGAATCTGGTGGGTTCTCCCGGTATGTAGTTGAAACGATACCAGGGAATAATATTTGTTGGCATCCAACACCTCATAACTGGTATGAGATGGTTTGCCATTTCTGTGAACGTTCATCAAACCTTTATGGGCCGGGTTTTCACCAATGGGGGCCTCGATACTCCCTGCGCTTTCAACAGGGGATCCCAGGACAATACCCACATAAAACTTTTCAATTTTCCTCTCTTCAAAAAGTTTGCTCAGGTACTTATGGGTCTCTTCATTTTTTGCAAATAGTACCAGTCCGCTGGTGTCTTTATCCAGGCGATGGACGGTAAATATTTCCCCGTATTTATCCTTTAAATATTCTTTTAATGATTTTTCACTTTGCGAGCGGTCGGGTATGGTCAACAGGCCGGAAGGTTTATTCACGGCGATGAAATCATCATTTTCAAACACAATTGATCCACTTAATTTCAGTGTTGGTTTCGAAAAATTATCACTGGCTGATTCTGCAAGCATTGGGTGAGCTTATCTTTTACTTTTTGGAATATTTTTTTCTGCTTCTTTTTTCGCACTATGCGTCTTAAACTTTCTCGGTTTTACGGCTTTTTTTTCTGATCCATCAACCGGTTTGTTACCGGTCTTTGATGAAGCCGGCTTTATAGTTTTTACAGCGGCTGGCGGTGTTTGAGGCACTTCCGGGGCAGAATGCTCATCGAGGGGTTGTGCAGTTTTTTTCTTTTTTGATTCATTCATGTATTTCAGCAGCCGGATCTCTTTGTCACTGAGGTACCGCCATTTGCTGCGTTCCACATTCTTTTTTGTGAGACCTGCATACATCACCCTGTCCAGGCCTTTTACATCGTACCCCAATGATTCAAAGATCCGGCGTACAATGCGGTTCCGGCCACTATGAATTTCAATACCGATGATCGATTTATCCTTGCTGTCTGAATAGGCAAGACTGTCCACGAAGATGGGGCCGTCTTCCAGTGTGAGTCCGTTGAGAATTTTGTCAAAGTCAGCTTTGGTCAGGTTCTTGTCCAGCTTTACTTCGTATATTTTTTTTATTTCGTAGCTCGGGTGAGATAGTTTTTGGGTAAGATCACCATCGTTGGTAAGCAGCAATACGCCCGATGTATTCCTATCCAGTCGTCCAATGGGATATACCCTTTCATCAGTGGCCCGTTGAATCAGCTGAAGGACTGTTTTCCTACCTTGCGGATCATCCGTCGTGGTGATATAATCCTTAGGTTTGTTTAATAAAATATAAACAAGGTTTTTGGTGACAAATAATTTCTTGCTGTTGTAGATCACCTCATCTGTAGGTTGCACTTTGTAACCAGGCTCGGTTGCCACCACACCGTTAACTTTCACCAGGCCTTTCGTAATAAGTTCTACTGCCTCCCTGCGGGAAGTGATGCCGCAATGGGCTAAAAACTTATTCAGGGGCATTATTGTGTCGGTTGTCTTTTGTGCGGGGGAAGGTTTTGCGTCCGCAGTTTTTTTTATGGCTGGTTCTGCAAGCACAGCTTTTGAAGCACCGGCCGCCTTCTGCGCTCTTTTAGCAAGCATGGCCTGGTATTTTTCCTCCTTGATGCGATCGAAGTAGGCATTTTTTTCTGCCCTTACTTTTTTCTTTTCCTGGCGATATTCTTCTTTAATAACGCTGTTCTTCTTTTTTGCGGTAAATTTCTGAAACGGAGACTGGCTCATGTTGATGAAGTTTTTGCTGTTTTACAACAGTAGATGAGCCGCAAAGATAGCCTTTTTTGGTTGAGCCACCCTTGGCCCTCTTCCAAAAAAAAAGGCGCTACTTATTTGTAGCGCCTCGAGTAGTAATCAGGGGTTTAATTCGTTTCAGGGTTTATTTTACTATTCTTTTGGGTTTCATTCCTTTATTACCTTTCATTCCTTTGCCGTCTTTTTTCATCTCTTCCATTTTTTTAATCTGCTCGTCGGTAAGAATACTTTTCCGCTGGGTTTTTGAGGCCTCTTTTACAGCTTGCATTTGCGCCTTTTTTTGTTCCATTGTCAGGTTTTGATTATCCTGGATGGATTTTATTTTACTATGTACTTCCTGGTTGTGCGCCTTCAATTTTTCTGCCTGGTCGTTACTCAGACCCAGTTTTTCTTTCATCATGTCTGCGCGCTTGCCGTCCATTTGTTTGCGGGAAGCTTCCATGCCGGATCTCTCTGCAGCCATTTTGGCTTTTTGCTCCGGGGTAAGCAATGCCTGCATTTTTGCTTTTTGCTCATCCTGGATAGCTTTCTGGCGGGCCTTCATTTCTTTCACGGTGATATTTTCGTCTTTTCTCAATGCCTCCATCTTCGCTTTATAGATTTCCCTGTCGGCTTTCAACTGGGCTTTTTGGGCATCGGTGAGATTAAGGTCTTTCATCATATCACCCTTCTGGCCCTGCATCTTATGCATGCCATGTTTTTGTCCTTTCATTTCTCTTCTTTCCTGCGCAGACGCGGAAAAACCAGCAATGGCAAGAATCATGGTAAATGCGATTATTTTTTTCATACTAACTTTTTTAAAATTGTTTGTTATGCAGTAATAGACGTCAAATGGTGCCGGGGGTTTAAAATCAAATATGTTAAAGCGGCGCCAATCAGCTCAGCATTATCCGGGGAATGCTAAAAATCCGTGGCAGCCGGGTAAACAGGGACTGGTGAAAACAAGGGTCTTGTACGTAACCAGGAAGGTTTTATCCCCGGCTAAAGAATAGGAAACCCGGGACCCTGTAACCTGCCGGATTCATTTTTTTAATATTAAAAAGCTGCATCACGGCCGGATGCATTTAGGAAATTTTTAAAACCCTGCAACCTGGCCGGATGCAGGATTAAAATTTTAAAAAAAATGCATCCCCGATAGAGAAGCTTTTTACAATTTATAACAATGCCCCCGCCCTGCTTGCGGGCATCTAAATTTCGTCCCGGCTGCACCAAAAGGCCCCAAAACATATTATATTTATAATACATTAATACTCTACTTTATGAAAATGATCAATCATCTCCGTGACATTTATGGATTCCCTCAAGCCGTCCTGGCCCGGTACGTTGGTGTAAGCCGCGGACATCTTTCCATGGCTGCTATTGGCAGAAAAGACTTGCAAACCGCTGCTTATCTGAAACTTGGGAAACTGGCACTTGCTGTAAAAAATGAAGAAGGCCCCGAGCTTGAGGCCGTAAAAGCTGCCCACAGGAGGCTACAGACAGAAAAAGAAAGCGTTTTTGTAAAATCAAAGATGCTGGAAACGCAATACCGGCTGATGAGCTGCCAGCGTAAGCTTCGCCGGATGCGGGTCAAATACCGGCAGGCGACTCATGCCATAGCGTGCCTGGCTGTTCTGCAGGCCAATCCCGGGGATCCGGACATTAACCATTACAGGGTAATGGAAATGGAGGCCAGGGAGCTGCTGGACAAAAACAGTGAAACTGCACAGTTTGAGATAGAATTACGGATCGAGGGATTAAAAGCTACCGCCGAATGCCTGCGGCGCAGGGTAGAGCTGGCGGATAGCCTGGCTGTTCTACCGCCCGATACTACAAATCCCGGTATGGACGAGCCTGAGCCGGTGGAAATTTTCGCCAGGGAAACTTTGGAGGAAAACGTTGAAACAGCAGAGGAGGAAGTCGCATCACCCGTGGAGGGAGTGAAAGTTAAGGCAGTGTTGTTACCAGTCCCGGTAGTGATTGAGGGCGGTAGGGTAATTTTACCTGCTCCCCACAGGGGCCAGTATAAGGTAATGGACTTATCTGGCCGTCGGCTTCCAGGTAAAAACAGGGAACCGGCCTGGCTTGACATGAGATCACTGGCGAAGGGATTTAAAGGGAGGGCAAACTTTTGTGAACGAGGGTGGCCGCTTCCCGGCTGAAAGAATTTCAAAGGATAACTATAAAGTCCAAAAGGGATTTGCAAAGGGGGAGAAAAGATCTCCTTGCTTGAATTGTCAACCATAGTAACGCCGATCTTATGAAACCCACCGGCAAAAAAATGAGTGCCGCAGAGTCTTTCGCTTTTAAAGGGGCTGAGCGCCAGATGAAAAGAGGAATTAATGAAGATGGAGTGGTAACCAGCAAAAAGATGAAAAAAATGTTTGCCGCTGGGTGGGACCGGCTTTCATGTCGGCGGATTTGCGCCCGGATTTTTAGTAGGCCTGATCGGTGTATTGATCGCCTACCTGATCAACGACGATTACAAAAGAAACCGTGTTAAATGGGCCTGGATTGGATTTGGTATTTTTGTAGTTATTTATGCACTCGTTATCGTAGCTCTATTGTCAAGCACTATGCCTTAATAAAAAAAAGCACCGGTTTTTCCCGGTGCTTTTTTTATGCCTTTGTTAACCCGCCAGTACTTCAAATAGCCTCAATCCTAACCTTTATTAGCCAACTGTCCACATGCGGCGTCGATATCTTTCCCGCGGCTCCTGCGAACCCGCACGTTTACATTATTTTTCATTAAATGGTCTGTAAATAACTGGGTACTATCTTCATCTGTTTTAATAAAGGGGATGCCAGCCACAGGATTGTATTCAATTACATTCACCAGCCGCGTAGGAATTTTGCGGTATACTTTCACTAACTCAGCCGCGTCTTCGAGGCTGTCGTTCTGCCCTTGCAGTAAAACGTATTCTAAAGTGATATCATTTTTTGTCTGGTCATAAAAGTAATTCAAGGCCTCTACCAGCGCGGCAATATTATTTGTTTCATTGATACCCATAATTACATTACGCTTCTCATCAGTTGCAGCATGTAAGGAAAGGGCCAGGTTAAACCGAACTTTATCATCGCCGAGCTGGCGGATCATTTTTGCAACCCCAGCGGTGGAAACAGTGATACGTTTTGGGCTCATGGCCATGCTGTCACTCGCGGTTATACGTTCTATCGACTTCAGCACATTTTTATAGTTTAGCAGGGGTTCACCCATGCCCATGTACACGATATTTGTAAGATTAGTACCATAAACCCGGTTACTTTCCTCATTCAGTAAAGCTACCTGGTCGTAAATCTCGTCAAAACCAAGGTTGCGTTTACGCTCCATCAACCCGGTCGCGCAAAATGCACAGCTAAGGCTGCAGCCGATCTGGGAAGAAACACAGGCCGTATTTCTTTTCTCCGTTGGAATAAGTACACCTTCGATCAGGTGGCCATCGTATGTTTTAAACCTGGATTTTAAAGTGCCGTCATTACTATGCTGGCTGGCATCCACAGTGAGGGCCAACAGGTCAAATTCCCGGGCGAGTTTCTGCCTTAACTCAAGGCTCAGGTTGCTCATTTCTTCAAAACTGCGGGCATTTTTCTTCCAAAGCCATTCATATGTCTGGATGGCCCGGAATTTTTTATCGCCGACAGACTCAAAATATTCCTTTAACTCCGGTAAGCTAAACTCACGTATGTTCTTCTTTGCTGGCATAGCGGCAAAGATACGAAAGCCCTAAGCTGCTGAAGAAGGATTAGGAAAATCTTTTAACTTGCGGCTGGGTTAGGTGAGGGGACCTGCCTGTTTTCACTGTTTTCGATGATCAGCCCGATGAATAGATTGGTACGCGGCAATGGCTTTCAAATAATCCCCGTCAAAAAAATTGTATTATGAATCCTGTTTATGTAATTGATTGCCTTAGAACCCCAATTGGGAAATACGGTGGAGCATTGGCTAATATCCGGCCAGACGACTTGCTGGCCTACGTGATTAAATCCCTTCTTGCCCGGAATTCCTCCGTTAATGTAAATGCTATAGAGGATGTGATTGCCGGTGCGGCAAACCAGGCAGGGGAGGATAACCGCAACGTGGCGCGGATGGCCGCCCTTCTTGCCGGTCTGCCTGTAACTGTTGCAGGAACCACAGTAAACAGGCTTTGTGCAAGCGGCCTGCAGGCAATTATGGATAGTGCACGTACGATTGCCTGCGGGGATGCCGAACTGATGATTGCCTGCGGGGTGGAAAGTATGAGCCGGGCGCCTTATGTACTACCAAAAGCAGCCAGTGCTTTTGACCGATCCACCCAGCTGTTCGATACTACTATGGGTTGGCGGTTTATCAATAAGGAGCTGGCAGAAATGTATTATCCCTATTCCATGGGAGAAACGGCGGAAAATGTAGCTAAACAATGGAATATCAGTCGAGTTGCCCAGGATGAGTTCGCTATAGAAAGCCAGCAAAAATATGCGGAAGCTTACAAGGCCGGTAAATTCAGGGATGAGATTGTTGCAATAAAAGTGCAGGTAGGCAAAGAGTCGTTTGATTTTGACAAAGATGAACATCCCCGTCTTTCATCCATGGAAAAAATGGCTACACTTAAACCGGCATTCCTGAAAGACGGTTCAGTAACGGCCGGCAATAGCAGTGGTATAAATGATGGTGCCGCGGCAATGTTGCTGGCCAGCGAAGCGGCAGTAAATAAATTTGGTTTGTTACCGCTTGCAAAAATTAAGAGTATGGCAGTGGCTGGGGTAGCTCCCGCGGTTATGGGTATTGGTCCTGTTCTCTCCACACAAAAAGCCCTGCAGCGTGCAGGGCTTACAGTAAGTGACCTTGACCTCGTAGAACTTAACGAGGCTTTTGCATCACAAAGTATTGCCTGTATCCACGACCTGGGCCTGGACCTGCAAAAGGTAAACGTGAACGGTGGCGCTATTGCCCTTGGTCACCCCCTGGGTTGCAGTGGTGTGCGAATATCTACGACACTTCTCCATGAAATGAAAAGGAGAAAAAGTAAATACGGGCTTGCCACCATGTGTGTGGGTGTGGGGCAAGGCGCGGCAGTTGTGTATGAGGGGATGTGAGTTCAATGGTCAGTGGGTCAATAGGTCAATGAGGCAAAAGGTCAATGAGTCAATGGGTCAATGAGTCAATGAGTCAATGGGTCAATGAGTCAATGGGTCAATGGGTCATTGGATCAATGAGTCAATGGGTCAATGGATCAATGGATCAATGAGTCAATGAGTCAATGGGTCAATGGGTCAATGAGTCAATAGGTCAATGAGTCAATGAGTCAATAGGTCAATGAGTCAATAGGTCAATGAGTCAATAGTCAATAAGCAATAAGCAATAGGGCCTTTATAGCCTGAAAAGTAATCTTCGGATCAGGCGGTAATTGATAATGATACAAAGCATCATGAGTACCAGGGCTACAAGCACTACCGTCCAATGCAGCCACATCGACAGATCATCCCTCCCGTTTAAAAAACTTTGCTGAAAAAAATATTGAAAGACCTGGGTTACCAGGAGGCAAATGACTACTATACCAATATAAATAGGCACCCATTTTTTAGCCACCGTTCTACTCAGCCAGCCGGGAGAATAACCGAGGGTGAGTAACAATTGCAGGTTGTCCTTGCTGCGGGCAATCATCAGTTGCAGGTAAAACGAAAACAACATCATTGCGAGCAGGATCACCAGTATGGCAAAACCGCCAAGCCCGCTGACGATGGCCTGGAGAACCTGCTTCACTCTCCCGAATTTGGTCTTATCCTTATTGACCTGGTAATTTTTCTCCTGAAGGAAATTGAGAAAATCCACATTATTGGCATCAGTTGTTTTGATATATACGCGGCTTGGGCTACTGTTGTTGATGTTGGCAATATTTTTATTGGCCCATTCCAGGAAATTTTTCGGCACGATCACAGAATTGATCCTGTCGCTTAGGGCAACTATATTGCCCTGGAAGACCTTAGTGCCATAGACCCCTTTACATTCTATTTGTAGTAACAACGATGTGATGGAACTTTCTGATAATTGTGGCAGGTCCCTGCTGGGCGCAAACACGGTATTGTACAATTCCATGTAGTCTGAGGCAATGATTATCGGTACCATCTGCTGTCCTTCTTGCCAGGTAAATGACGGAGGTACCGTATCGATAAAATCTTCATCAATGGCTTCGAGGAAAATATCAGTGGTAAAGGGAAGCATGGCACCACCCGAAGCCGATGCTACAAATTGGTTGCCCAATAGCGGTGTGGCGTCTGTAATAAATTTTTGGGCTTTTAACTCAGCAATATCTGCAGCAGAAAAACTGTGATCTTCTGCAATGTTCTCATTAGTGATCTTTTTTGTGACCGATATAAAATCGTAGCCGGATTTAGCGGGATTCCTGTCTTTTAATAATTGGTTGATGTTGATGAATAACTGCACACAACACAATAATAATAGCACCCCAATACCAAGGCCGGCATAACTAAACAGCCGTGAACTGCGGTGCTGGCCCATGTTTAAAAAGGGAGCGATATGTTCGAAGGAGAGATTCAAGTTTCTATGATTTCTTTTAATTGTAAAATATCGAATAGGTTATTTTGAAGGTTGCACCTGATTAACGGGCTCCCACATTCTAAATCCCAAATCCGGCATTATAACATAAACGTCCTGCCTGCATCAAAAAACTTCACCGGGGCAAGATCTGTCAACATTATGCCTGCCTGTCTTTTGTCAACCTCTTCGTTAATCAGTTCCATTGCTTTCCGCGCATTTCCTTCATCCAGGTGACTAAAAGGCTCATCCAGGATTAAAAAATCAAAGGGTTGTTGTAAAGCCCTTATGATGGCAATGCGTTGTCGTTCTCCGTAACTGCATATACCGGCCTTTTGATCTAGTTTGTTAAGGATCCCGAGTCTTCCCGCCATTACCTCTATACCTGCGGCACCAGGGTAGGGATCCAATATTTTTTTAATGGTAATATTTTGGAAAACGCTATGGTCGGCAAACAAACGCAGATCCTGGAACACAATGCCAAGGCGGGAACTCCTGTATTGGGCCAGTTCTTCCGGATGAAACCCGGCAACATTTTTATTATCAAAAAATATGCTGCCGGAGTAATCTTTGCGAAGTCCGTATAAAAAATGAATAAGCGATGTTTTTCCTCTTCCGCTGGGTGCTACCAATTGTATCTTCTCTCCCTGCTTAAAAAACAGGTCTTTTTCCCAGACTTCTGAGGACGCTATTTTATCTTTTTCCAGGAATAGTGGACACACCTGTTGAAATTTGATCTCCATAAAAGCCGCATTAAAAAAGCCGCTGGGTTTTGTCTGCCGGCGGCTTTAATTCTGATAAACCAGTTAATTAAATTAGTATGCTGGAAGGGAATCTTTGTCAACGGTAGTTGTGTCTCCCTTTAGCCTGATATCCCACATGCCATTTTCTTTCTTTTTTTCCTTTGCGATATTAGCTATCACAGCTGCATATTGGTTTAATTGCTTAAGGCTGTTCGTCGATTTATCCAGCAGGTTTATTTCTACATGTTGTAGCATCCCTCCATCCTTGAATTCGCCACCGCTAACCAGGATATTATCCCAGACTTTAAGGGAAGCATCCAGGGCCAATCGTCCAAGGCTATCTTTGTTGGCTTCGGTCCTAAACGATGAGAGGATATATTGTAGGTTCACATAACCTCCGATTGGACCAGAAGATATTTTATCGAAAAAAGCAAATTGGTTGTCCGCGTTTTTTGCCACAAACTGATCAATGTATTCTTTCCGGGTGCCGATTGAAAAAAATTGGTCATTTTGATTAAAGTGAAACTTCGCTGTTGCTCCTCCCATTTCCGGACTGCCCATCTTTTTTCCCGCTGCCACAAGTTTGTCAAAAGACGCTTTATCGCCCTTCGATGCAGCAAAGAAAATAGCTGCATCAGTTTTTCCAGCGGTGTCTTTGGTAATATCAGAGATGGAAAAAAGGATATCGCCCTTATTGGCTTTTATAAAATCATCCAGGTTGAAACCCAGCTGTGAAGCACCCATATTGATAAAACCGTCTACCCCGATAAGTTTTACAAATTCTTTGATCCCTTCAGGTTTAAAATTCATAGCTAAAAAAACTGCAACATCTTTTGCCGGTAACCGTTTTACCATGTCTGCATCGATTTTAGTCCCGCTATATTTTTTCATGATATCTGACAGCTCTTTTCCGGAATAGGATTTCATATCTACATCTATCTTCCCGTTTTCAAATTGAACCGTACCGGTAGTAAACGAGCCCTCGTAAAGTTTCCTGATATTTACCATGGCCATACCGGGCATGCCGGCATTACCTTCGTACAGGGATTGTGAATTTGCCCAGAAATGAATGTCGCCTTTGGTATTAACCAGTTCGCTGAATTTCTCATTTTCTGCCAGGCTTTTGTCTTCTTTTAAGGTATATAAATATTCCGCTGTGGTTATACCATTTCGTGTAGATTTCGGTAATACCGCCGGCATACTGTCTTTCTTCATCATTTTATCTAAATCATTCATTTGCGCCACCTCCGGTGCATCTGACACAACTATGAATTTATCCTTATCCCAGGACACGGTGGTTCTGTCTGAAACCATATATTGCACACCGTTCTTCTCAGAAGCAGTAGCATTTTTTAAAGCTGCTGTATTATAGGCTTTAAATTTTGCAGCATCTTTTACCGTGCCTATAGCCGCTATATAGCCGCCGGATGAATCTTTTACTATAAAAAATACGAGGTCCTTCTTAATATCGATGCCCGTGTTTTCAGGGTTGTCCAAAGCGGCTTTGGTGTAAGTGCCCAGGGAACTGTCTGCATAAATGGTTTTAAAAAGGTCATTTTGTTTCACCTCTTCCCAGGGAAGTTTTTCAGTTACAGAGGCGGCATTCACATGCACCACTATGGCGGCATTAGAAGGTACATAGCGCCCTATCTTATTTGTTTTTTTACTACAGGAAGCCAGGATGAACATTGCAGCAATGGAAGTGAGAAGGGCGGGGAGAAATTTTACACGCATAACAATAATTTTCTTTTTAATACAGGAATTTTTTTTTGGTAACCTAAGCTATCGGATAATTTGTTTAAAAAAACTGGCTAAACGGATAAACGGTATTTTTTGCTGTTCAGACGTAGGCAGGTGTTTCACTACAGCCTCCTGGTTTTCGATTTCCTGTGATCCAATGATAATAACATAAGGTATAAACTTTTTTTCGGCATATTTGAATTGTTTGTCCATTTTTGCCGGCTCGTGGAAAATTTCACAGGGGATTCCCATTTTTCTTAACTGTTGGGCCTGTTCCAGAGCGAACAAGATTTCTTTATTGCCCATATTAAAGAAAAGGGCAGTTGTAGTAGCCTGCAGGTTTTTAGGAAAAAGCTGCAGTTCTTCCAGCACATCATAAATACGGTCTACGCCAAAACTAATGCCCACGCCGGGAATACCTGGCACCCCGAATAAACCCGTCAGGTCATCGTATCTCCCACCGCCACCTATACTTCCCATCTTTACTTCTGCGGGAGCCTTGGCTTCAAAAATAATCCCGGTATAATAATTCACTCCTCTTGCCAGGGCGAAATCAACGACAAGGGAAACGTCACTGCAATTATCATACACAAATTTAAGCTCGTCTAACCCTTGGCGGGCCAGGGCATTCCCCTGGAATAAAGCTTCGGCGGCAGCGAACTTTTCATCGTTGCTACCACTGATGTCCAGGTAAAGCTGTATGGTGTGGATCTGCTCCTGGCTCAAGCCCCTGCCTGCCAGTTCTTCTTTTACTTTGTCCATACCGATCTTGTCGAGTTTATCGATTGCGATGGTTATATCCGTCATCTTTTCCGTTCCACCGCATAACTCCGCAAGGGCTGCCAAAATTTTCCGGCTGTTAATCTTTAATTCATAGCCGGTTAGACCCATGTTAATAAAAGCAGAGTGGTAGATATTACTGAGCTCAATTTCATTAATCAGCGAAGTGCTTCCTACAATATCTGCATCACATTGCGTGAACTCCCGGTACCGTCCTTTTTGCGGCCGGTCTGCCCGCCAAACAGGCTGCACCTGGTAGCGTTTATAGGGGAACGTTAGTTGCCCATGATTCATGGCTACGTAGCGGGCGAAAGGGATGGTGAGGTCGTATTTCAGGGCTCTCTCCGTCAACTCCGGGCTGCTTTTACCCTGCATGAGTTTTTCAAAACCTGTTTTTGCTTTGTCTATATTTTTTGGATCATTCAAGCCATTGTTGAGTACTTTAAAAATAAGCTTATCCCCTTCTTCGCCATATTTCCCCATGAGGGTCTCGAGGTTTTCCATAGCCGGTGTTTCCAGCGGCTGAAAGCCATACAGTTCAAAAACGGTCCTGATATGATTGAGTATGAAATTTCTTTTACGAATTGTTTCTGCTGAAAAGTCTCTCGTCCCTTGAGGTATACCTGGTTTACTCATGCGATAGTTTGTCT
>JAKFCK010000330.1:0-11529 GCA_036676685.1 Chitinophagaceae bacterium
AACGATGAAGTGCCCACGAAAAAAACAGCCACCACGGAAAAGGAGTTCGAGCATAACCTGCTGCAATACGTGCAGGACTCGCGGAACAAAAAGGCCATCCCTGTTTTAATAACGCCTGTGGCCAGGCGCAAGTTTGATTCTACAGGTCATATTGTTGGTACGCATGACGTATATGCGCAGATTGTGAGGAATGTTGCGAAGGCGCAGGCGGTGCCCCTCTTGGACCTTGATAAAAAAAGCCAGCAGCTCTACCAGCAACTTGGTGTGGAGGCTTCTAAACTTTTATTCAATTACCTTGAACCAGGGCAGCATCCAAACTACCCGGATGGCAAAAAAGATGATACTCATTTTAGTGAACTGGGTGCGAGGATGGTAGCACAGATCGTGTACGCGGACCTGAAGAGTTTATTGCCGGATCTTGCGGAGAGAATTGTAAAACCTGTCAAAAAATAACATGAAAAACGGGCTGATATTATGTTTTGTATTTTTATTGGGGAAAATTTGTTTTGCACAAACCAGCAACCCGCAGCAATACAAATATGTTTTCACGGTAGCCAAAGACGGCACCGGTGATTATAAATATATACAGGACGCGATAGATGCCATGCGGGTATACCCGTTGGCCCCAATCACGCTTTACATAAAAAATGGTGTATATAATGAAAAGATCGAACTCCCGGCCAACAATACGGATGTGACTTTTATCGGGGAAAGTGTAGAAAAAACCATTATCAGTTTTAATGATTATTCCGGCAGGGGAAAGCTCACCACTTTTACTTCTTTTACAGCCAAAATCTCGGGGAACCGTTTTACTGCACAAAATATCACGTTTGCCAACACAGCCGGCCCGGTAGGGCAGGCCGTGGCTTTATACGTTGACGCTGACCAGGCCGTGTTCACCAATTGTCGTTTCCTGGGTCACCAGGATACTATATTCGCTGCCGGGGAAAATGCCAGGCAGTTATTCCGGGATTGTTACATAGAAGGCACTACTGATTTTATATTTGGCCCGTCAACGGCCGTGTTTCAACACTGTGTGATAAAAGCTAAAAGCAATTCGTTCATCACCGCGGCCAGCACTACACCGGGAAAAAAGTTTGGCTATGTGTTCCTGGATTGTAAGATCATCGCCGATTCTACGGTTACAAAACTTCAACTGGGAAGGCCATGGCGTGCCCATGCTAAGACCGCTTTCATTCGTTGTGAACTTCCCAAACAAATTACAAAAGAAGCCTGGAATAATTGGGGTAACCCGCAAAATGAACTGACGGTGCTTTATGCGGAATACAAAACATGCGGGCAAGGTGCTGCCACCAAAGGCCGGGCGGCATGGAGCAAACAGTTGACAGATAAGGAAGCTAAAGAATATACCGTGGAAAATATTTTTTCCAACTGTAATTCAACGGCACGGAACAATTCAAACTGGTTTGAGCAAACCACCGTAAAAGCATTTGCGTGGCCGGCAAACAAATAACTACTGATGAAGAAGATAATTTACCTGTTTTATGCAATGGTATCGCTATCCGCTACCACTTATGCCCAAACGAAGATCGATAGGAAAACGTTGGTGGAAAGGCACACCGTAATTAATAAGCAATATGATTCGTTATCGCCGTTGTCTGTGGGTAACGGCAGGTTTGCATTTACCGTAGACGTCACAGGGCTGCAATCCTTTCCCGCCGCCTACGCAAAAGGCATACCACTGGGCACGCAGAGTGAATGGGGCTGGCATAGCTTTCTAGATACAGCCGGTTACAGGTTTGAGGAGACGCTCAGGAGTTATCACCTGAATGGCAAAGACATCACCTATTCGGTACAGATAAAAGAACCGGAAAGAAATAAAAATGCAGTAGAATGGTTCAGGCAAAACCCCCACCGCCTTCAACTGGGTAACCTGGGTTTTGAAATTATTATGAAGGATGGAACCCTGGCAACCATTGGCGACATTCGGAATGTTCACCAAACACTGAACATGTGGACGGGGGAAATCCATTCGAAGTTTACTGTTGACAATGTTCCCGTTGATGTTATAACCTATGGCCACCAGGAGCAAGATGTTATTTCAGCAAAAATAACTTCGCCTTTATTAAAAGAAGGAAGACTAAAACTGCGGGTTTGGTTCCCTTATCCAACCGGGCAATGGACAGATGTGGGCAATCTTTTTTCAATGGAAAACAAACACCAATCTTCAATTGTTTCCCAGGTAAACTCTTCTGCTACACTGGAACACAGGCTGGATACAACTTCATATTATGCCGCCCTCAATTGGAAAGGAAAAGCAACCGCCAGCAAAAAGTCTGCTCATTATTTTTTATTGTCACCTTCTGCCGCCAATAGTTTTGAATTCAGCTGCCTGTTTACCGGCTACAAAAAAGCAATGGATGTTCCTTCCTTTTCCGCTACGGTAACCAACAGCCGGCAGCATTGGAAAAAATTCTGGGAAAGCGGGGGCGCTGTTGATTTTACCGGTAGCACGGATAAAAGAGCAACTGAACTGGAAAGAAGAATTATCTTATCACAATACCTCACAAAAATTCAATGCGCAGGAAATAATCCGCCCCAGGAAACAGGCTTAACATACAATAGCTGGTATGGCAGGCCACATATGGAAATGCACTGGTGGCATGGCGTTCATTTTTCCTTATGGGGCAGAAATGAACTACTGGAGAATACCTTGCCCTGGTATAAAACGGCCGCAGGCAAAGCCAGGCAGATCGCCCAACGCCAGGGTTTTGATGGCATACGCTGGCAAAAAATGACAGACAACGAAGGGAATGAGAGCCCTTCATCAGTGGGTGCTTTTTTGATATGGCAGCAACCGCATTTTATCTATTTTACTGAGCTCGCATACCGCGAACACCCGGACTCAAAAACATTGTTGAAGTATAAGGATCTTGTTTTTGCAACAGCAGATTTTATGGCTTCCTATGCTTTTTATGATTCAGCAAAAAACCGATATATCCTTGGGCCGGGACTGATTCCTGCTCAGGAAAGATTTAAGGCAGAACAAACTTTTAATCCAACCTATGAATTGGTGTACTGGTTTTGGGCGTTGAACACGGCACAACAATGGCGGGAGCGACTGAACCTGCCCCGGAATAAAAAATGGGACGATGTAATTAATAAACTTTCTCCATTGCCCGTACAGGATAAAAAATATTTATTTACCGAAAACGGAACAGACTCCTACACGAACCCGGAATACAAAACAGATCACCCGTCAATATTTGGTGCCTGGGGCATGCTGCCAAAAACAATATTGGTAGATACCCTCCTGATGCAAAATACTTTTGACTGGATATGGAACAATTGGTCCTGGCATGAGACCTGGGGCTGGGATTTTCCCATGGTGGCCATGACTGCGACACGCTTAGGTTTACCGGAAAAAGCAATTGATGCGTTACTCATGCCTGTGCAGACGAACACTTATTTAAACAACGGCCACAACTACCAGGAACAACGCCTCAGTATCTATCTGCCCGGCAACGGAGGATTATTAACTGCCGTGGCCATGATGTGTGCCGGATACGATGGCAATAAACAAATTAACCCGGGTTTCCCTAAAGACGGCAGTTGGAAAGTGAAATGGGAGAATTTAAAGAAAATGCCATAGCTGGCAATTCAGAATCCACTTAAATCAAAAAAGTCATGTTTTTACTAAGAAACTTTAAACTATTACCGGCCATATTATTAGTAGTGGTTGGGCTGTATTCCTGTGCAACCAGTAAAAACAACGTGAAGGTTTGGCAATCTTCCGCTGAACCTTTGAGAGAAATGGAACGGATCCGGAAGAAAATTAAAGCCCCCACATTTCCGGATAACGAATACCTGGTAACGAACTATGGCGCAATAGGCGATGGTAAAACACTTAATACCGAAGCTTTTAAAAAAGCCATAGAAGATTGCCATAATAACGGCGGAGGAAGAGTAACCGTTCCTTTCGGTATTTTTTTAACAGGTGCCATCCATCTAAAAAGTAATGTGAACCTACATATGGTGGATAGTACGACCATTCTTTTTAGTACAGATCCCAAAGACTATTTACCACTGGTATTTACGCGCTGGGAAGGCATGGAAGGGATGAATTATTCTGCCCTGATCTATGCCTACGGCCAGGAGAATATCGCCATCACAGGCAAAGGTATTTTGGATGGCGGTGCAAGCGAAGAAAACTGGTGGGCCTGGAATAAGGGCAGGCCTTCTAAACAGGTGCCTGCAAGAGACCGGTTGCATGAATTGAATCACCAGCAAACAGATCCAAGGACAAGGATATTCGGCGAGGGACATTTTCTCCGTCCAAATTTCATACAACCCTACAATTGTAGAAATATCCTGATCTCCGGGCCGAAGATCATTCGTTCTCCCATGTGGATCGTTAATCCGGTGTTATGCGAAAATGTGACGATAGAAAACCTTACCATTATATCCCATGGTTCCAACAATGACGGTGTTGATCCGGAGTCCTGCAAAAATGTACTTATCAGGAATTGTTATTTCGATACCGGGGATGATTGTATCGCGATTAAATCGGGCAGGGATGAAGACGGCAGGAGGATCAACAGGCCGGCAGAAAATCACATCATCGAAAATTGTGAAATGAAGGACGGGCATGGTGGCGTGGTGATCGGCAGTGAAATTTCCGGTGGGGCAAAAAATATTTACGCCATCAATTGCAAAATGAACAGCCCGAACCTGGACAGGATCCTGAGATTAAAAACCAGTTCCAGCCGCGGGGGAATAATCCAGAACGTATTTATGAAAGATGTTGAAGTGGGTACCTACCGTGATGGCGCTGTTCATATTAACATGTTCTATGAAAAGCCCGGCAGCTTTATGCCAACCATTAGAAACGTATGGGTAGAGAATATGAATGTAGAAAAAGGAGGAGCTTTTGGCATTTTTGTGAATGCATATAAAGAATCACCGGTGCAGAACCTGACCATCGTGAACAGTACCATTCGTGGCGTAAAAACGCCGATAAAAGTGGATCATGTTAAAAACTTCCGGCTGCAAAACGTTAGCATTAACGGTGTTCCCGCGGTGGCACCATGAGTGTGATGTCAAATAAGAATTAACCAGATGACCTGTAAAAAAATATTTATCCTCTTATTGCTCCTAACTACCGGTAAAGTTTATGCGCAGGAATTTATCCCGCTCTGGCCGAAGGATAGGAAGCCGAATAGTAACGGCAAAAAAATTACTGACAGTTTATTTAACGATCGTATATGGAGAGTGGCCATACCCGGGGTTTATGCTTTTGTGGTACCTAAGGCTGAAAACACGGGTGCTGCAATATTGATCTGCCCGGGCGGAGGTTACGAACGTTTATCACACTTGTATAATGGGTTTAACCTTGCCCGGTGGTACAACACGATAGGTGTAAGTGCATTTGTACTCATCTATCGCCTGCCACACCAGGCAGACCTGCAACAACGACAACTGGCCCCACTGCAGGATGCACAAAGAGCCATGCGGCTGATAAGAAATAATGCTACAGCCTGGAACCTGCAAAAAAATAAGATAGGCGTGATGGGGAGCTCGGCAGGAGGACATGTGGCCAGCACCCTGGGAACACAGCCCGGTGATGTTTCAGCGATCAAAGATGCGCTGGATACCATCAGTTACCGGCCTGATTTTATGGTACTGCTTTCACCCGTGATCAGCATGGGAGAATTTGCCCATCCCGGAAGCCGGAAACATTTTATCGGTCCCGACAGCAGCAGTAGTGTGGTTGAAAAATACTCAGGCGAATTGCAGGTTTCATCTTATACGCCGCCGACATTCCTGGTCCACGCTTTCAATGATAAGACGGTGAATGTAAAAAACAGTGTGCAATTCTATATGGCACTCACCAATCAAAATATCAATTCAAGTTTACATATTTTTCCACAGGGAGGCCATGGTATCAGGATGGATGAGAACCCGGGCTCCACAGACCTCTGGCTAAACCTGCTGGAAGCCTGGCTGAAAGAAATGGAATTTGTAAAACCTTTTCCGTTTAAATAACCAGAAATGAAAATAATTTTCTTTTGCCTGTTCATTGTTGCCAACCTTCATTCGGCCGCACAGCCGGCGCAGAAGATAGTAGCACAGGACGGCACAGGCGACTTTACCACAGTGCAGGCTGCATTTAATGCTATCCCCGGGGCCAATAAAAAACCGGTGACCATCCTGGTTAGAAATGGAATATATAAAGAGAAGTTGTTGCTTGATTCCGGAAAAGATTTTGTCACACTTGTGGGCGATGACAAGTTTAACACGATCCTTACTTATGATGATCATAGCGGTAAAGTGGCGCCGGATGGGAAGATCATTAATACACACAGTTCATGGAGTTTCCTGGTAAAGGCTGACAATTTTACCGCCCGCAATATTACTTTTCAAAATGATGCGGGTTTTACCGCGGGACAGGCGGTGGCAGTGGAATCTGACGGAGACAAAGTATTTTTTGATAACTGTCGTTTTATAGGTTTCCAGGACGTATTGTTTACCAACAGTGATAAGAGCCGGCAGTATTTCCGGCATTGTTATATTGAAGGCACAACAGATTTCATTTTTGGCTCTGCTACTGCCTGGTTCCAAAAGTGCCATATCCATAGCAAAAAAAATTCCCATGTTACTGCAGCTTCCACACCGGCATCAAAAAAATATGGTTATATTTTTAATGAATGTATCTTAACAGGTGACACTTCCCTGCACAATGTTTCTTTGGGCCGTCCATGGCAGCCTTACGCAGCCGTAGCATTCATCCGTTGTTTTATAGGTGAGCATATCAAACCGGAAGGCTGGAATAACTGGAATAATCCGGCAAACGAAAAAACAGCCAGGTATGTAGAGTATAAAAATTTCGGAGCTTCCGCTGATCCCGGGAAAAGAGTTTCGTGGGCCAGGCAGCTTAATGATGAAGAAATTAAGGCTTACACGATAGAGAATATTTTTGGTGACTGGGATCCGCTTAAACCAGGAAACCAATCCAATAAATCTCGTTGACAGGTCAAATAATGCCGGTGCGGGATGCTTATTTAAGGGATACTGTTTAAATTGTACGATAATGAAGTTTTTTATACTTGCCGCAATTCTTTTCGCCACCCAGGTCTCGAATGCACAATCCATTTCGGAAATAGCCTTGTACCAGGGGATAATTCCCAACTCGAAACCCATAGTTAACCGGGAATCAGCAGTTTCCAGGGATAACGTAACCCGGATCGATAAGGTCAGTATTCCTTCGATGATAATATATAAGCCCGCCAACCCTAACGGCAGATCTGTTATCATTTGTCCCGGCGGCGGATATTCCATTCTTGCCTTCGATAAAGAGGGAACGAGAGTGGCAGAAGAAATGAATAAATGGGGAGTAACTGCCCTGGTCTTAAAATATCGTCTACCTTCAGACTCCTCGAACATCGACAGGAGCCTTGCCCCGTTGCAGGATGCACAGCAGGCTATCAGGTATGCAAGAAAAAATGTAAAAGCACTTGGCATTGATCCCCGGCAGATCGGGATCATGGGGTTTTCGGCGGGAGGCCACCTTGCCTCTACAGCTGCCACGCACTTTCAAAAAAATGCGGACGCCGCCAACAAAGACAGCACCTCTGTGCGACCGGATTTCGCCATTTTAATTTACCCGGTGATCAGTTTCGACAGTACCATAACCCACAAAGGATCCCGGAACAACCTGGTAGGCGCAAACGCCGGCCCGGAAAAAATAGCGGCATTTTCAAATGAACTGCAGGTAAATGCAGGAACACCGCCCGCCTTCCTCGTACATGCAGGAGACGATAGTGCCGTGCCTGTTGAAAACAGTATACGGTTTTACCAGGCTTGTATAAAATATAAAGTACCCGCAGAAATGCACCTGTACCCTAAAGGCGGACATGGATTTGGCATGAATAATAAAACCACCCCTGATAATTGGATGGAGCGTTTGGCCAACTGGTTGAATACCTTAAAATAATTTTTTATGAAGCCGATCAATACAGCGATCTGTTCTTTTGGTATGAGTGGCTGGGTCTTTCATGCACCCTTCATCAGTACCCACCCCGGTTTTAATTTCTATGCCGTGTGGGAAAGAACAAAAAACCTGGCACAGGAAAAGTATCCCGATGTGAAAGTATACCGTGCTTTGGAAGAAATGCTCGCCGATGAAGCGGTGGAACTGGTCATTGTGAATACGCCGAATAACACGCATTATTCTTATACGAAACAGGCGTTGCTTGCAGGCAAAAATGTGGTTTGCGAAAAACCATTTACCGTCACAGTGGCTGAAGCAGAAGAACTGGTCACACTCGCAAAAAACAAGGGTCTTAAACTATCCGTATTTCAGAACCGGCGTTACGATAGTGATTACCGCACAATCAAAAATGTGCTGGATAAAAAATTACTCGGCAATATTGTGGAGGCGGAGTTTCACTTCGACCGGTTTAAAGAAGAACTTAGCCCGAAAGCCCATAAAGAAACCTCGGGGCAAGGCACAGGAGCTTTGTACGACCTCGGTTCACACCTGATAGACCAGGCCCTGCAATTGTTTGGTATGCCAACTGCTGTATTTGCAGATATTGTTGCGATGCGCCCAATATCCCAGGTGGATGATTATTTTGAACTGTTACTATATTACCCGGCCATGCGTGTGCGGATCAAAGGAAGTTACCAGGTAAGGGAAGCTTTACCCGGTTATGTGATCCATGGGAGCAAAGGTTCATTAATTAAGCCCAAAACGGACGTGCAGGAAGGGCAGTTGCAGGCCGGTAAATTGCCAACAGATGCGGATTATGGAATAGAACCTGAATCCGAAAAAGGATTGTTGCATACCGAAATGGATGGTAATATTATACGCGAATTTATTCCGTCTGAAACCGGGAATTACACCCGTTACTATGAAGGCATATACGATGCCATTAGAAAAAATGGTCCACTGCCTGTAACAGGAGAAGAAGGTATGAATGTTATTAAAATCATTGAAGCTGCTTTTAAAAGCAACAAGGAGAAAAAAGTTATTGATCTATGAAGTTTTTTTTATTGATATTATTCGTGCTCGTTTTAAACAACTGTTATTCCCAAACAACTACTTCTGTCTGGACGGCAGATAACGGGAACGGAACTTATAAAAACCCGATCCTTCATGCCGATTACAGCGATCCGGATGCGATCCGGGTGGGGGACGATTTTTATATGATATCCTCCAGCTTTAATGCAGCCCCGGGAATACCCATACTGCATTCGAGAGACCTTGTAAACTGGACGATTATAGGCCATGCCCTGCAAAGACAATTTCCGGAAAAGGATTTCGCCAAAGTGCAGCATGGCAATGGCGTATGGGCACCCAGTATCCGGTACCATAACGGATCATTCTACATTTATTTTCCTGATCCCGACCAGGGCATCTTCCTTACCAAAGCAAAGAATATAACAGGCCCCTGGAGTACTCCCGTGATGGTAGAAGCCGGCAAGGGCTTAATTGACCCCTGCCCGCTTTGGGACACTAACGGTAAGGCCTATCTCGTGCATGCCTATGCCGGCAGCAGGGCAGGATTTAAAAGCATCATCGTAGTAAAAGAAATGAATATGGCTGGGGACAGCGCAATCGGGAACGGTGTGATGGTTTACGACGGACATGGCATTGATGCGACCATCGAAGGCCCGAAGTTTCATAAGCGGAATGGTTATTATTACATTTTTGCACCGGCAGGCGGCGTGTCCACGGGTTGGCAACTGGTGCTCAGATCTAAAAATGTCTACGGCCCTTACGAAAGAAAAGTGGTGATGGACCAGGGCAAGTCAGCCATAAACGGGCCACACCAGGGCGCCTGGGTAAACACCGCATCCGGCCAGGACTGGTTCCTGCATTTCCAGGACAAGGATGCGTATGGACGCGTGGTGCACCTGCAGCCCATGATTTGGAAAAATGACTGGCCAGTGATCGGCACTGATAAGGATGGCGACGGTACGGGTGAGCCCGTGCTGGTATTTAGGAAACCTGCGATAACTAAAACCTACCCGGTGGCTGTGCCGGAAACGTCGGACGAATTCAACAGTCCATCTTTAGGACTTCAGTGGCAATGGCAGGCCAATCCGCAGTCGGGTTGGGGCTTTCCAACGCCTAATGGTTTTTTCCGCCTGTTTTGTGTCCGCCCCACAGATAGTTTGCCCAATTACTGGATGCTCGGCAATATGCTCACCCAAAAGATCCCGGCAGAAACCTGCAACGCAACGGTAAAAATGCAGTTCAATCCTGCCAATAGCAATGATCGGGCGGGGCTAATGATGTTTGGGTTAGATTATGCATTTATTTCCATCGTAAAAAAAGCGGATGGAAATTATCTCAGTTACAACACCTGCAAAGCCGCGGACAAAAATTCGAAAGACAAGGAGGAAGAGTTAGTTAAATGGAATGCAAAAGACCTCTACCTCCGGGTAACAGTTGACCCGGGGGCTGTATGTAGTTTTAGCTATAGTGCAGATGGCATATCATTTGAAAAAATACCAGGGACTTTCACTGCCAGGCCCGGTAAGTGGGTTGGCGCAAAATTCGGCTTGTTTGCTACAAGTACCGTTAAAACAAATGACGCTGGTTATGTGGATGTAGATTGGTTCAGGTTAAGTACGAACGACTAAAAATATCACATTTCTAAAAACAAATTGATATGGAACGCAGCACATTTATCAAATACACCGCAGCAGCAGGCGCTGCTTTGATGTTAAACCCTTTTGATCTCTTAGCTAAAAACAATGGCACAAAGATCAGGCTTGCGCAGGTGGGCACCGGCCACCGCGGCACAGGTTTTTGGGGAAAGACCCTGGTCAATAACTTTAAAGATGTGGTGGAGTTCGTTGGGGTGTACGACATCAACCCGGGAAGAGCTGCATTTGCCAAAGACCTGTATGGCGGCAACGTTCCGGTGTTTGGCAGTTTTACAGATATGCTGCACAAAAGCAGACCTGATTATGTGATCGTAACTACTGTGGATTCTACCCACGATGATTTTATCGTGGAAGCATTGAATAAGGGATTTAATGTGATCACCGAAAAACCGATGACCACCGATGAGGTAAAATGTAAGCGTATCCTGGATGCTGAAAAAAAATCAGGCAAAAAAGTTATCGTGGCATTTAACTACCGGCACAGTGTGCACATGATGCAGTTAAAGGAATTATTGGCAGCAGATAGGGTAGGCAGGATCACCTCTGTTGATTTTAACTGGTACCTGAACGTCCATCATGGTTCAGATTATTTCAGGCGGTGGCACGGAAAAATAGCTAAAGGAGGCTCATTATGGGTGCATAAGGCTACCCATCATTTTGACCTGCTAAACTGGTGGTTGAATTCCGAGCCTGTTGAGGTAAATGCTTACGGTAGCCTTGAACATTATGGGAAAAACAATTCTTTCCGTGGCGTTAACTGCAGGACCTGTGAACACAAAAGTAAATGCAGTTTTTACTGGGATATGACCAAAGATGCCAGGCTGATGAAATTATATGCCGAAAACGAAAAATACGATGGTTATCTCCGGGATGGCTGTGTGTGGAGTAATG
>JAKFCK010000331.1:0-6756 GCA_036676685.1 Chitinophagaceae bacterium
ACTATCGTAATCATCTTTACCTGAACACGCCTTCTGTGTTATTAAATGCAGCGGGATTAAAAGCTGGGGCAAAAGATACAGTTGCTGCCATTTCTTATATTTCCAAAGCTGCCCAGGTTGGTTTGTTTGATACGATGTTTATCAGCACCAGCAGCCGTACCGGTTTCATCACCACCCGCGAAGAGTGGCCTGCAATAAGGCAGGTAGTGCTGCAGAATGCGAGCCGGTACAGTAACCCGGAGCATATGGAGATCTCTTTTTCTGATATCGATAATTTTTGGAAGATCTATGACCAGCTGGACAAACCCGGTGCAGATCGGCTTATCATGAGCGACTACATTATGAAAGGTAGCCTGGGGTTACGTACCTTTTTTGAAAAAAGAATGGGGTTACAACCGAATAACCTGGTGAACCATATTCGGAAAAAGAAAAAATATTTTGCCTCTATACGGCCCGTCTCCCTTGCCCTTTACAAATACAAACCCGCAATCATAGCCGCTGCCAAAAAGCTGAAGGATATTTACCCTGAAGCTTATTTTCCCCCAACCTGGTTCACAATCGGCTCATTTGACGCTTTCGGCACCGCGGATGGTGGTGCCGGCCAATTAATTGGAGCAGAGTTTTTGACGGATCAACATACAAAGGATACAACAGAACTTACCAGTTTTGAAAAATTTGCTATAGCAGATACCTCCCGGATCACTGGTATTATCATACATGAGCTGGTGCATTCTCTACAGCAAACAGCGCCCGATGGGCAATTACTGGCAAGATCCATAGATGAGGGAGCTGCAGATTTTATCACACAATTAGTGCTGGGTTATAACATCAACAGCAAGATTCACCTTTATGGCAACGCTCATGAAAATGAACTTTGGAAAGAATTCCAATCCGAGATGACCGGAACCCAAACAGATAACTGGTTGTACAACGGTATGGCTGCGA
The DNA here is from genome assembly GCA_036676685.1 of Chitinophagaceae bacterium. Classification (GTDB taxonomy): domain Bacteria; phylum Bacteroidota; class Bacteroidia; order Chitinophagales; family Chitinophagaceae; genus Ferruginibacter. The sequence continues at coordinate 946 of JAKFCK010000331.1, forward strand.
CCGGTGAAAAACCGGGCGACCTTGGATATTATATCGGGTTCAAAATATGCGAGGCTTATTATAACAGGGCCCCGGATAAAAAGAAGGCCGTAAGAGATATCCTAACCATAAAGGACTACAAAACATTCCTGGAAAAAAGCGGTTACGCCTCCCGGTAATTCAAAGCTCCCGGCCTTCCTGCAGTAGGTTTTGAGCACGCTAATTTAACCCCAGCTGTATGAATTGAGGAAAACACTGAACGAATTGTAAAAAGCGACGGTTCACCGGGTACAACTTACTGCGGGGTTTGATTAAATTTGGGAGAACAAAAACTTTACCTTGCGATCCCTTTCCACACTTATTCTCTTTACCTTTTTTGTCGTCTCCCTGGGTCGTGCACAGTCCCAGCAATACCTTTTTTCCTACATCGGTAAGAAGGATGGCTTGCACCATGAAAATGTGCAAACTGTTCAACAGGATAAAAAAGGGTATATATGGATCGCTTCAGACCGTGGTATCCAACGTTATGACGGCAACCGTTTTTTAAATTTTGTGCATGAGGAAGGCAACCCTGCCTCTATCCCGGCGGGAAACATCAACAGTATCCTGATCGACAAAAAAGATCGGCTTTGGATATTAAGTTCAAAAAATATCCTGGGGTATATGGATGTAAGCAAACTCACATTTCACCCCGTTAAAATTATATTGCCGGCCGGAGATCCGGACAGGCCATTGCTTGTACTGCATATTGATAAAGATGATCATGTTATACTGATCTCTTTGGGCAAAACTTTCCTTACTTATAATGATGCGGCCAATGAAGTGGCGGAAAAATACAATCCTTTCCAGCTACCTGCCGGGTGGGGGCCTATTTTTTTCTGGCAGGATCATGAACGCAATTACTGGATCGGCAGCCAGCTTGGCCTGCTTAAATATAGTGCCGGCAAAAAACTAATGTCTTACCGCGGGCATAATGAAGAGAACGACCCCGTGATCCGGCATTTCGAAAATTTGAAAACAGCCGTAAGTGTTTTTATGGACAAACAGCATTGTTTTTGGATCACCGCGTGGCCAGACAATAAGATGTTCATCAAAAGTTACGATGTGGCAACGGGCCAGGAAAAGGAATGGCAGGGTGTGCTGCTCAAATCACTGAAAGGAGTTTATTACGAAATGCATGGCGTAACACAAATGCGCGACGGTAGTCTCTGGATGGCGGGCCATAATATTTTTGCGAAAGTGAATAAAGCTGCCGGTACTGTTCAGCCGGTCTTGAGCAACGCGCCGGGAGAATATAGCATCCGGTATGACTATATCCGTTTTTTGTTCGAGGACAGGGAAAATAATATCTGGGTTTGCACTAATAAGGGGTTGTATAGATTTAACCCACCGGCCCAGTTGTTCGGGGTGATACAGAACCGGCTACCCGGCAGTGATAGTGTTTTCACCGCCGATGTCACAGACTTTTTGCAGGCCGGCAACGGGGAGATCCTTGTAGGCACCTGGGGACCTGGCATCTTTTCATATGATAACAATTTCAATGCGATACACTCCAGCCTTACCAGTCGCGTAACTCCCCTGGGGGAAGGCATGGTGTGGTGTATGGTCCAGCGAAAAAATGGGGATGTATGGAGAGGAGCTCAGGATGGATACTTGTTTATTTATGATGCCCTCTCCAGGAAAAATACCAGGCTGCAACCACCGGCTTTTGAGAAAAGCACAATCCGCCAGATCGCCGAAGATAAAGACGGCAAGGTGTGGTTTGGTACCCAGCGCGGGTATGTGATAAAATGGGATCCTGCAGATAAAACTTTTGTAGTATGCCAGAAATTAAAATCCACTGTTGTTCGGCTTTTTATTGATGCTTATAACGAGATCTGGGCCTGCACAGACGGTAACGGAGTATTCAGGATCAGCAGTGCGGATGGTAGTGTGATTGCTGCTTATAAGAGCTCGGTTGCCAAAGGGTTGGGCATACTGGGAATTGGCGCTTCAGACATTATCCAATATAATGACAGCATCATGGTAATGGCAAGCGAAGGACTAAATATGCTGAACCGCCACAACAATACGTTTAAATATTTTACTGATCGCGATGGATTAACAACGACCGATATTAGTAACCTGGAAAAGGATAAGGCCGGGTATATCTGGATGAGCAGTTCGGCAGGTATCATGAGTTTTCATCCTATCAATAAAAAGTTGAGTACCTATAATGAATCGGATGGTGTGCACACCACGACGTTTAATGTAGCAGCGAGTGCTTCTCTCAAAGACGGGAGGATACTGTTTGGTACCAACCACGATTTTATAGTTTTTGATCCCTCCCGGGTTACTGTTACGGACTACAAGCCACCCCGGCCGGAAATAACGGGTTTTGCCGTAATGAATAAACCGCTGCTGGTAGATTCGCTTTATAAACTTTCCACGATAGCACTTCCTCATGCGGGGCATTCCTTAACCATTCAGCTCGCTACCCTTAATCACCAGAACCTCTACAACATTTATTATATAATGGAAGGGTTGGATGAAACATGGCAGGATGCAGGAAAGACTAACCAGGTGGTGTACAGCCACCTCCCGCCCGGTAGTTATATTTTTAAAACAGCCTGCCGGGACGGGAAAGGGAATTTTGGGCCGGTGAACAGCCTGGCTATAAAAATTAATGCGCCATTCTGGAAAACATGGTGGTTTTACGGGCTGCTCACTTTGCTGGCCGGTACACTATTATTCTGGCTTGATAAAGAACGAATGGCCAGGAAGGCATCGGTGGAAAAAATGCGAAGCACCATAGCAGATAGCCTGCACCAGCAGGTGAGTACCACTCTGAACAACATCACGATCCTGAGTGAGATCGCAAAACTGAAAGCCGATAAAGACCTGGAGAAATCCAAAGAGTACATAGAACAGATCAATGAGAAAAGCAGGACCATGATGTACAATATGGATGACATGCTTTGGAGTATCCACCCGGGAAACGATAGCATGGAAAAAATGCTGTTGCGCATGAAAGAGTTTGCTGAAGCCTATGAAAAAGAATATGGTTTAAAAGTGCAACTGAACGTAGATAAAAAATTAACCCGGTTGCAACTTGATATGAAGGGAAGACAGGATGTGTTGTACATTTTTCAGAATATCATGAATTGCCTGGCAAAAAACCTCGTTGCTGAAAAAGCTATTATAGCCCTTGACAGGGAACAACAAAAAATTTCTATCAAAATCCAGGCGCAGACTCCCGGGGAGCAGGCTCCCGAAAAGATGAATTGCCCCTACATGAACAATGTGAAAGAAAGGCTGGCAGACCTTAATGCTGTATTAGATATTATTCCCGATAAAAAAACTTTCTCTGTTTTTATGCTCATCCCGGTCAACTGAAAGGTTCGGGCAAATACAATAATTGTTGAAAAAGACTAAAAACATATTTCGCCATTACCGGGTAGCCGTAATTTTAACGGCATTACAGGTATGCTGTATATATATCGGTCATGCCCAACAGGCAAAAGAATTCAACTTCACCCATTATAGCACCAGCACGGGGTTATTGTCTAACCAGGTAAATGCAGTTGTGCAGGATGAGGAAGGTTACCTTTGGATTGGCACCACCGACGGCCTGCAGCGTTATGACGGCACCCGTTACAAAACCTTCAGGAATCATCCCGGGGATCCGGGTTCTCTTCCTTCTAATCCTGTGCAGCAACTCCTGGTAGATAACAAGAAAAATTTATGGGTGCTAATGTCTGATGGTAAAGTGGGCATATTTAACCGCAAAAAATTTACCTTCCGTGAGGTGCCAGTTAAGGCAGAGGCTGAGGCACTGGCCACTGCTCACCGGAAACTTGTCACTGATGAATCCGGAAACGTATTTTTTGTATTGCGTGGATTTCCGCTTACGACTTTTAATGAAAAGACAAATGATTTTTCTGCCGGAAACAATTTTTTGAGCCCGAAGCCGGGCTGGAAGATAGGGGATTTCGTGCACCGCCCTGGAACATCAGAATACTGGATGGTGATCCCGGGTGGAGGTGTTGCTATTTTCAACAGGGCTACAGGACAGTTGAGTCATCCCGGCAATAACGTGGAGCAATCCCCGGTCATCAAAAAGTTTGAAAAGATATACCCCTACCATATTTTTTTTGATAAAGAAGGGCGATGCTGGTATATCACCTGGGGGGATAAGGGTTACCCTTATGCATCTTGTTACAATCCGGCCAATGACCAGGTTATTGTTGACAGGTATGCGTTTTCCTATCTCAGGACTTATTATGAGCTGCAGGGTTTTTTTCAGCAACGGGATGGCACTTTATGGATACGGGGCATGGGCGTGTTTGCAAGATGGATAGAGGATGGGAAACGATTTGAAATGGTCGCCAACGGGTATAGAAATGAGCGGAGTATAGTTTACGAATCAATCAACGCATTGATCGAGGACCGGGAAAAAAATATTTGGGTGGGCACTGATAATAACGGACTGTACCGGTTTAATCCAACAGGTGAATTTTTCGTTAACCTCAAACATACCAGCAGGATCACCGGTAGGGACGGGGCAGGCAGCGTGATGTCTGTTATCCCTACAATATGGGGAACAATTTTAGTTGGAACCTGGGGAGATGGCCTTTACCACCTGGACAAAAACCTGCACTATATCCCCACCGCCATCAAAGGAATAGACGATAAAGGCGGACTTTCTGCATGGTGTATAGCTGCATCCCGCGATAGTAATATCTTATGGGTGGCAGCTCAGCCTGGTTTGTATGCGATCAACCAATCCACACGCTCAGCAAAATTTTACAATCCGGCGATACTGAGGAACAGGACGGTGCGCCAGGTGGTGGAAGATAAAAGGGGCAATCTCTGGTTGGGGATGCAGTCAATCGGTGTGTTCAGGTGGTCAGCAGCCAGGGCCAAAAATAGTTTTGATGAAGGAATGGAGAAATTCACAGCGGTGCCGGAAGTGCAGATCAACAAACTATTAGTAGATTCAAAAGGGCTTGTTTGGATCGCCACAACAACTGAGGGCGTATATGCTATAGATCCCGGTACAGATAAAGTCGTATGGCATTTTAGTCATAAAACCGGTGGGGATAAAAATCTGCCGGAGAGGGGAGTGTCTTCTGTACTGGAATATAACGACAGTGTCATGATCATAGCCACGGGTACCAGGATCATCAAATTCAACCGTGTCACTAACCGTTCCACTTTCGTGGGCCGGCCCGGATTTATTTCGGGATACATTGCAGCAATGGAAAAAGATAACAATGGTTACCTGTGGCTGACGACTACTAACGGCTTATACAGGATAAACCTGCAGAAAAATATTTTTGTAGGATTTAACCGGTCAGACGGCATCAATAATGAACATTTTATTTTAGCTGCAGCCGGTAAATTGCCTGACGGGCGTTTATTGTTTGGGAGTACCAATGAGCTGCTGGTTTTTAACCCGGGGAATACCAGTTTTTCCGCTCCTGTTCCCGATGTAAAAATTACAGGGTTTAAACTGATGAACGAGGCGTTGGCCGTGGATTCTTTACTGCAGCTAAAAGACATAGAACTGGGGTACAAACAAAATTCATTGGTCATCGAATTCTCTCCGTTAAATTTCAACAGCGCTTCCCTGATCAGGTATAGGCTTGAGCCGCTGGATGAAGAATGGAAAACTGCCGATAAGAACAATGAAGCCATTTATAGCTATTTACCCCCGGGCAGGTATACATTTTCCATACTTACGCTGGATGAGGAGGGCAATGAAACTTCACGAACAAAGGAATTGCATATTGTGGTAAAACCCCCCTTTTGGAAAACTGGTTGGTTCCTGGCATTGATCATCCTGCTGGC
>JAKFCK010000332.1:0-10842 GCA_036676685.1 Chitinophagaceae bacterium
TGGCCACGCGTTTACAAACCGCAGGGGTCGACCTGGTGGATTGTTCCAGTGGTGGAAATTCCCACGAGCAAAAAATACCTGTGAAACCTTTGTACCAGGTTGGTTTTGCTGAAAAAATAAAAAAAGCCACAGGCATGTTTACCGGTGCGGTGGGTATGATCACAAAAAGCGAAGAAGCTGAGCAAATCTTACAGAACGGGCAGGCGGATTTTATTTTTCTGGCCAGGCAGTTTTTGCGGGAACCATATTTTGCCCTGAATGCTGCCACAAAGCTGGGTGATGATGTCACCTGGCCCGTACAATACCTCAGGGCAAAAAAATAATATAAAAAATATTCCTGGTGCCTGAAGCACGGCAGTCAGGCCTACATTTTCCATGGAAGAAAACTCATCATGTAAAGCCTAACTAATTACCAATGTCATCAGCGTTTATTATTCTTAACAGCATCTGAGTTGGATATTTTTTTGGTTGCAGCAGAATCCCCGGCATTGGTAAGCACCGGTATTGTATTATTAAACATCATCTGGGCAACTTTTTGATCATTGGAATACACATCATCCCGGAAGTTTATTTGACCTCCTTCGTCTACCCATGCTGTGTAGTATGTAATAATCACCGGCACTGCGGGATTTGTTTTTGCCCTTTGTTCTTTGCCCGAATTCATAGCGGCAGTTATTTTTGCAGGCGTCCAGGTGTTGTCGTTGCGCAGCAGGTAGTTCGCAAGCTTTTCTGCATCGGCCAGGCGGATACAACCATGGCTCACTGCCCGCCTGCTTTTATTAAAGATCTCTTTTGCGTAAGTATCATGAAAATAAATATCAAACCTGTTGGGAAATAAAAATTTTACCCGGCCCAGGGCGTTGTCTTTTCCGGGCAGTTGCCTTATTACAGGCAGGGTATCATTTTTGCCTACAATTTCCATCCTTTTGGATTTAAGGTAGTCGGGGTTTGATTTCATGTTAGGTAAAATTTCCCTTTGAACGATACTTGCCGGTATATTCCAGTAAGGGCTGAACACTACCTGATCCAGTTTACCGGTAAAGATGGTTGTATTGGTGCCCTCTTTGCCCACAGCCACCGGCATATCAAACACCTTTGTATTATTTTCATACACCGACAGCAAGAACTCAGGTATGTTCACTGAAATGTAGTTTGGTTCCTTATTGGCAGGCATCCACAACATCCGGTTTAGGTTGGTGATGATCTGCTGCATACGTTTTTCCACGGGTACATTTAATGACCGGATAAAGGTATCTGTGATGATCCCGGTTGGGGCAATACCGTGGCGAAACTGGTAATTGGTAACTGCCACCACCAGGGAATCATTAAATACTGTTGAAGTGTCGGTGCCGCTTAATTGCCCCGTTTGTTGTAATCGTTTTTTCAAAAGACTTATTACAGGCGAACTGTTCCCTTTTTTAAGCTGTTTTGCACCGATATTGATAGGTGCCCATCCCCCCTGCCGTGCAACCGAGCGGTATATTTCCAACTGGTTTTTCAGTGCAAAATAGGGACTGCTCATTTTTACAAATGCTGTATCTGTTTTTTGTTGAAGGATGGTATCCGCCATCACTAGTGTATTCTCTTTTTTTACAGGAATCACTTTTTCCGGGCTCATACCCGCGAATTGTGTTTTAGTTCGGTTAGCTCCAAAAAACTGCAGGAAGGCCTTGGTTAGTGCTAACTCTGTTTGAGCGAGGCTGGTATCAAACCTGCTCACCGCAAGTGTATCCATATTCAGGAGGGTATCCATTTTGTTGCGCAAAGACCGGTCAGCTTTACTGCCAAGCTGGTCCTGTAAATTCCAGAAACCTTTTGCCTGTTCAGTGAAACCTAAGGAAGTGAACCAGGCAAACTGGCCGTTGCGGTAATTATAAAAACTCCTGAAATATTTGGCTTCGTCAGCAGGCAATTGATTTGACTGTATAAAATTTTCCACCACAATGCTGTCCAGGAAAAGATCGCTGTAGGCATTAGCAGGTGTGATACCCGAATTCCTTACAAGGTAGACCGTATCTTTACGAATGATCGTACTATCGCTGCCCGCATTGCCAGTTGTGTTTTTTTCAGAGGACGTGTTACAAGCAACCAATATTATTGCCAGCCAAAGGCATTGTAATGTTTTCATGCAGGAACCATTACAAATCATATGCCTATAAGACATGAAGGGATGAATACAGGCATAATCAAAAATGACCGGGTGCACCCATGCTTCAGAGTTGGGGAGTCCCCTACCCACATTCCTTTAATGCCTTCTATTTGCCCTTCAGGCTTTTTTTAATGCTGTAGCCAAAAATAAAGCCCGCCCCGGCCCCGAGGATGGCTGAGGTCAATAGTACAGTTGCGGTGCCGCCGATAAAGTATCCGATAGCGAGCCCCAAAACACCAAAGAACAACACTGCAATTAAAATGACCCTGTTGTTATCTTTTGATTTAGCGGGTAAATGGGCTGGTTTTGGCGGGTGAACAGGATGTTTGTGGGCGTGCCTGGTTTTAGATTGTGGCATAGGTTTTTGTTTCAAAGTACAAAGAATTTTCCCGCTTTGAAAGTATATCACAACAATTTATGCCGGATATCATTTACAATTTTTACCGCATGTTCCCTGGAATTTTCGATGAATAAACTATGGGTATCCAAACCGCCACAGATCACACCTGCAAGGTACAGGCCCGCAACATTGGTCTCCTGCGTATCCGGGTCATATACCGGTGTGTTGTTTTCATTGTCGCACAACTGCACACCTGATTTTTGTAAGAATTCGAGATTGGGCTGATAGCCTGTAGCTGCAATTACAAAATCATTTGGGATACTCAACCCGCCGTCCGGGGTACAGATGATCACCTCATTATTTTTTATTTCTTTTACTTCGGTATTAAAGAAAGCACGGATAGATCCTTCTCTGATCCTGTTTTCAATATCAGGTTTCACCCAGTATTTTACACGGCTACCTATACTCTCTCCTTTTATTACCATCGTAACTTCCGCGCCTTTGCGCCATGTTTCCAGTGCAGCGTCCACGGCAGAATTGTTGGCGCCAACGACCAACACTTTTTGAAATGCATAAAGTGCGGGATCTTTGTAATAATGGGTCACTTTAGGGAGTTGTTCGCCAGGCACATTGAGCAGGAAGGGAATATTGTAGAACCCGGTTGCAATAACAATCTTTTGCGCATGGTAATCCCGTTTTGAAGTGGAGACCGCGAATGAACCTCCCCTGGACGCGAGAGCAGTAACTTCTTCAAACAAATTGATATTAAGTTTGTAATTTATCGCCACCCTTCGGTAGTATTCGAGTGCCTCATTGCGACCCGGTTTAGGGGCTATACTTACGAAAGGGATCTCGCCGATCTCCAGTCGTTCCGAGGTGGAAAAAAAAGTCATGTGCACGGGATAATTGAAAAGGGAATTTACAAAAGCTCCCCTTTCAATGATAAGATGAGACAAGCCGGCTTTTTTTGCTTCAATTGCACAGGCCAGGCCAATGGGTCCACCCCCAGTAATAATGATATCAAACAACTCCTGATCCATAAAAGCAAAAATAATGGAATGCGGGTTATCATTTCCGGCACACTATAGCAGCACCGAACCATCAAAGTTCAGCATATGACAAATTTTAACAGCAGGATCGATGATTTTTTTGAAGAATATGCCCTTCGTTTCCAGCATGCGTTGAGCTGTAGCAATCCTGATGTGAAGGGCACAGCCAACGCCTTTGCTGCTTCTTTTATAGAAGCCAGCCCCGCCGGGATCCGTTGCTCGGCTAACGATGAGGCTTTTGAACAGGCCATTCCTATGGGATATGACTTTTACAAAAGAATAGGTACACAGAAAATGGAGATCGGAAGCAAAGAAATTACGGTGCTGGATGACCTGCATGCTCTTGTAAAAATTCACTGGTTGTCGTCATATCTTAAAAAAGATGGCCAAGCTATCAACATCGGTTTCGATGTATTTTACCTCATACAGTCCCAAGGGGAAAACATCAAAATATTCTGCTACATTACCGGTGACGAGGAGCAGGCGCTTTCTGCCTATGGATTACTTACTTAATAAAACATTTACCTGCCGCAAATATTGGTCTGCCGTTCATTTGTGGTTTGGTTTTAGGATATTTGCAGGGAATGATCTCCAGGTATTTTTTTATTGCTTTATTGTTGTTTGTTTCCTTTTTTGCGAAAGGTCAACTCTGCCAGGGCAGCCTGGGCGACCCGTTGGTAAATATTACATTCGGAGCCGGCGGTAACCCGGGAGCTCCTCTTTCTGCGGCAGCTACGGGTTACCAGTTTGTATCTTCTGATTGCCCGAATGATGGCTTTTATACGGTAAGGAACAATACCAGCAACTGTTTTGGCAATAGCTGGCATAGCCTTGCTGCTGATCACACTGGTAATGGCAACGGGTATTTTATGCTGGTCAACGCATCCCTGCAACCCAGCGCTTTTTATGTAGACACCGTGAGAGGCCTTTGCGGGAGTAGTACCTATGAATTTGCAGCATGGGTAGCCAATGTGATTCTTCCATCCTCCTGTAATGGAAACTCCAATCAGCCTAATCTTACGTTTAGAATTGAAAGGACCGATGGCACTTTATTGCAGACTTACAACAGTGGCAACATTCCACCTACCACAACACCGCAATGGAAACAATATGGCTTCTTCTTTTCCACCCCACCTGGGGGTTCGGACATTGTACTAAGGATCGTAAATAATGCCCCGGGTGGATGCGGAAATGATCTCGCCCTGGATGATATAACATTCAGGCCCTGCGGCCCGCAAATTACGCCCGCCATAACGGGCCAGCCTACCCGCACCGCCAATATTTGCCAGGGCTCAACCGCTACATTTGATTTTACCAGCTCGATATCCGGCGGATTCAACAACCCGGTTTTTCAATGGCAACAACGTTTAAATAATGCTGCATGGACGGACATTCCCGGTGCAAATGCCACAGCATACACTGCGCCTTTTACTACAACAAATGCTGCAGGATCCTACGAATACCGGTTAAGTGTGGCAGAGGCCGGTAATCTTGGTTCACAGCAATGCAGGATATCATCGGTGCCACTCACTGTGATCATCAATGCCAATCCTGTGGCCACGGCCATCAACAGCGGGCCCGTATGCGAGGGAAGTAGCCTAACGTTAACGGCTGGGGGTGGAACTCAATATTCGTGGTCGGGACCAAATGGTTACACGGCAAATGCAGCTGTTGTCCCCCTTACTTCACTTTCGCTTAATGAGGCTGGTTCCTATACTGTTACGGTCGGCAACACCGCAGGTTGCGGCAGCACAGCCAGCACGATGGTGATGGTAAATGCAGCTCCCCTTGCAACGGTTAGTTTTACCGACACTGCAGTTTGCAGCAATGGAGTGGTTCAACTTTCAGCTTCCGGTGCAAATAATTTTGAATGGTCGCCGGCACAGGGTTTGTCGGCAGTAAATATTGCGAATCCCCTGGCATCCCCGGCTGCGGACATCCGTTATACTGTAAAAATTTCCAACGCCAACCAATGTAGCGATACTGCTTCTGTTTTTGTAAGGGTATATGCAAAAGCCGTTGCAAACGCGGGGCCCGACCGAACGATTATTGCGGGAGGCACTGCGGTCCTGGAGGGCAGTATTGCCGGGACCTACCAGGACTTCAATTGGTCACCGGCAACTAACCTTGATAACCCCCTGGTTTTGCAACCGGTTTCTACTGTGGCTGCGGATGCACAGTATGTGCTTAGCGTGGTATCCAACAACAATTGTGGTATTTCTACGGACACTATGCTGGTGAAAATCTATAAAGGCCTGTTTATTCCAAATGCTTTTTCGCCTAATGGTGACCAGTTAAATGATACCTGGAGTATACCGGCACTTGCTGCCTACCCCGATTTCGAATTATATGTTTTTAACCGCTATGGCGAAGTGGTTTTTTCCACCAAAGGCAATAACCTGCCATGGGATGGCAGATTTAAAGGTAAGCTCCTGCCTACCGGCGCATATCCCTACCTGGTAAAACTCAACGTACCGAACCAACTATTTAAGGGCATGTTGATGATCATTCATTAGGTACCCGTGTATATTCATAAAAAAAGCGGGCAATTGCCCGCCTTAGGTAATTAGGGTTTGGGTAATGCTTTTGCGTTGAAGCATTCGTTTTCGTTCGGGTTATATACGTTTTGTTCTTTTTCGGTGTAAAAGCCTATTAACGTGAAATTCGTAATTCTATGTTGCTGAAACCCCAGTGATTGTTTTTTTTTCTAAAAAATACCTACTTATAGGTAGTGTCAAAACTTATCTTAACAGAAGACAGTATAACAACGTTTGGATTATAAAATTATCATCAACTCACCCGCTATTGCAGCGATTCGCGTAACACATGGCAACTTCTATACCAGAAAAGTTAAAAATAAAACCCGGTGACACCCTGCTTACGCTGAGCGCACCACCGGAGTATAAAAAAGGCCTTAGGAAAACTTCCTGCCGAAGTAACACTTGTTACTAACGGCAAAGACTACCAGCAGGTACATTGGTTTGTACTCACCAAAGCACAGTTGAAGAAAGAAACACCCCAGGTGTTGAAACTATTACGGGAAGGTATTATTGTGTGGGTGTACTACCCAAAAGGAAGTTCGGGAATTCAAACAGATCTTACAAGGGATAAAGGATGGGAATGTTTGCTAAGCAAGGATAACAAACTGAGCTGGATTAGTTTGATTTCCTTTAATGATACCTGGTCTGTTTTTGGTTTCCGGCCAAAAAACGAAGCTGACAAAAAGAAAGCTGCCCACCCGAAAGAGCGGGAAATTTTCAAATGGATAAACGCTGAGACCAAAACCATAAAATTGCCCGATTACTTTGCAACCGTTATTGAAAAGGATGAAAAAGCCGCCGGATTTTTCCAGTCGCTTTCTTTTACAAATAGGAAGGAATACCTGGAATGGATTGTAACTGCTAAACGCCCGGAAACTAGGGCGGAAAGAATTACTCGAAGTATCGACCGGTTAAGAAATGGGTGGAAAAATCCCAGGAATAAATAATAGCCAATTTAAACTTCAAACCTTCAGCGGGAAATAGTTCCTGTATCCCATGTTCATTCCTCTTTACTGCTTCGGGGGCTATGAAACTTTAATAATTAAGACTAATTTTAAGAAAGACCCTTAATTGTTTCCGATGAGTCACTCACGACAGCTCGCGGCTATAATGTTCACGGATATCAAGGATTTTTCCCAGATGATGGAAGAAAATGAACCAAAAGCTTCTGTTGCCAGGGAAAAACTAATACATGCCGTAAACACACAGGTGTCTTTTCACCAGGGCAGGGTAATCAGCTTTGCGGGAGATGGCAGTCTATGTATGTTCAACAGTGCTATCGAAGCAGTTCGTGCCGCAATAAACATCCAGGTAGAAATGGGTAAAGAACCAAAAGTGCCATTACGCATTGGTATTCACTCCGGGGACGTAATGCTGGAGGATAACGAGATCTATGGAGAGGGCGTGAATGTAGCCTCCAGGGTAGAGTCGTTCTCCGTACCTGGGGGTGTGCTTATTTCATCAAGGGTCAATGATGAGATAAAAAATCAACCTGATATTTCTACCATTTCATTGGGGCGCTATGTATTTAAGAATATTAAAGAGCCGGTTGAATTATTTGCTGTCTCCAACCATGGGATCGTTGTGCCACCAAAAAATTCCATTGAAGGAAAAGGCATCGCTTTAGCAGACAAGGGCACATTTTCCCGCAAACATATCCGGTGGTTATTATCAGGCTTATTGCTTTTGACGATATTTTTGTTTGGGTATTATAAGTTATTTTATACAGGCAGTTCTTCGCTAATGAAATCCGTGGCAGTGATGCCTTTTAAGAATATGAATAACGATCCCGGAAGTGAATTTTTGAGTGATGGGATCACAGAAGACATTTTAACACAGATCTCAAGAATAAGCGACCTCAATGTGATTTCCAATTCCACAATGGCTTTGTTTAAGAACAGCAACAAATCTGTAAAGGAAATAGGCAATGAACTGAAAGCCGGATCTATCCTGGAAGGCACGGTGCGTAGGATAGGTAACAAGATCAGGATATTTGTACAACTAATAGATGCGGGTACAGGAAAAAACGTGTGGGCGGAAACATATGAAAGAGACTACTCCCAGGTGTTTGATATACAAAGTGAAATTGCAGAAATTATTGCGTCGGTTTTAAAAGCACGGCTTTCGCCTGCTGAAAAAGAAAGAATATACAGGAAGCCTACTGATAACCTGACTGCGTATGAATATTACCTGAAAGGCCGGGAGTCATACATGCATTATAAGAAAGAAGACAATGAAACGGCGATTAGTTATTTTAAGAAAGCCATTGAACTGGACAGAAATTATGTGCTGGCCTGGGCCGGCCTCGGCGACGCCTATAGCCAAAAGTTTGGTCGGTTTGGTTTTGATAAATCCTGGATTGATTCCAGCAAACAGGCTGCTAACATGGCTATTCAATTAGACAGTACTTCTTCAGAAGCATACAAAGCCTTAGCTAATGCTCACAACTATGCCTCGGAATATGACAAAGGATTCCAGTTGCTCCAAACCTCGGTACGGTTAAATCCTAACAACGCGCCTGCGGTGGGAAACCTTGGAGCCGGCTATTTTATAAGGGGTAATTTGCCCGAAGCGCTTAAATGGGAAAAGAGAGCTACTGCGATCAATCCAAAAAACAATATCCCTTTCCAACTAATAGGCTGGACCTACAGGTTATTGGGTGATTATGCAAACGCGGCTTTATGGCTGCAAAAATCCCTGGAGCTTAAACCTTTTAAAGACAGTTACCGGGAGCTTGCATTTACTTACATACTGGACGGTAAAAAGCCGGAAGCTATGCATCTTGTTCCTTCAATCATTAACTCAGACACGACGCATTTTAGTTCTTATGAAGAAGCGGCATTAGTATGCATTCTTGCGGGAGACCAACAAAAAGCCAGGACCTATTTTCAAAAAGCCGTAGACATGAATGGATCCCTTATCTCTGATGCGTCTACTTTTGCCCCTCTCGGACTTAGTTACTTTTTATTAAAAGAAGGAAAGAATATTGACGCGGAAATATTGTTGTCCCGCTCCAGGTCATTGTTCCTGGAAGAAATAAAAAAAGGTGCGCTGGATGATGAGTTCAGAATTGGCCTTGCTTCAATAGCAGCCATACAGGGTAGAAAAGAGGAAGCGATACAATGGTTACAAAAGGCCATTGATGTGAAATGGCTTGACTATGGCATGGTGGAAACCAGTCCATGGTTTGAAAGTATCAAAAATGATCCGAGGTTTAAACAAATGATCATGAAGGTGAAAAATGAAACGGCCAAAATGAGGACTTTATCCGAAGAAATTTAATACTTGCCTGCTAAACTATTACCACCTCGCAATTCTATAAGCCTGGCATTGAGAAGCACCTCCATCAGCAGGTGCATTGTTACGGGCATGAATGATGCCCGCCAAAATTGCACTGGAGACCGAAGTGCCCGATGCCATTCTGTATTGCCCGTTTTGCCACAACGAAAATACACGGGTGCCTACGGTGACGAAATCCACTGGTGAACCAAAGTTTGCATAAAAGGCACAGGTACTGTCTGTATTGATGGATGAAGTTGTAAAAATATTTACGCCATTGATACAACCCGGCCGGTTGCATTCAGCATTGCCCGCGTCATTTCCCGCGGATAAGGTTACAAATACATTACCAGCCGTGATACGTTCGATAGCCCTTTTGATGCCCGGGTAGTAGCAGTTAGTATTTCCAGGCTCGTACGCTCCAAGACTAAGGTTTACCACGTCTCCCGGCTGGCTGAGTTGTGCCACGTGATTCAAACCATCCATTACAGTGCCCCAGGATCCTTTACCATCCCTGTCTAATACCTTAACCGGTACAACAGTTGCCCCTTCGGACACACCAATATGAATAAGCGGAAACCCTGCAGTTCCTACAGCCGTGCCTGCAGCCGCCCCGGCACAAAAAGTGCCATGACCGTTATCATCGTCGGTACTGCTGCCGATAAAATGTGCCCCCAATGACGCATCAACTATTAGATTAGGGTTACCGGTATCGATTCCGGTATCCAAAAACCATATTACCGTCGCTTTACCTGTTCCCGGCACCGCACCTCCCGCTGTAAGGATGGCTTTGCTCGTATTGGTTACGGTATCAATATCATACCTATTCTTTATAGAGTCATTTTGCTGGATAGGATTGATCTGGTAAATCACATCAGATATCCATTGCTGAATGGGGTTAATACGGAGTGCCGGATCAGCCTGCTGGATCGGATTGATCTGGATGGTGATGTCCTGTATTACATCTTCAACATTTACATTTTCTTTTAATTTCCTTGCTTCTGCAGTATCCAGTTCCACAATAGCCGAGATGCTGATGTCTGCAAATATTTTTTTCTGTTTACCCGGTCCGATCCCTTCATCCCTCAAAAAATCTTTTAGTTTATTTTGTTTCCGCGTACGTGCGGCATCGTTATCCGTTTTTTGTTTTTTCCTGTTGGGATCATTCCGCCGGTTTTTAATCAAAGCTGTATCGAACGATTCTTTCATAAAGACGATATATTGCCCCTCTATCACTTCCATATGGCGGGGAGGTGCAAGATTTTTTTTTGATTTACAACCCGCAACAAACAACAAAATAACAAGGGGAAGGAAAAACTTTTTCATAATTAAGTTTTAGTTATCGTGATGAGGTCGATACAGTCCCGGGCCTTGCCGGGTGGCAATGCAGCTTCCCATAGATAAGACCTTTGTAAAAGAATAGCCAACCGGCGTGGAAAAAAGAGGCAACCCGGAATTACCGGGTAAAAATTTCCTGTTGAATAT
>JAKFCK010000333.1:0-13472 GCA_036676685.1 Chitinophagaceae bacterium
ACTCGCATGCAGCAAGGAAAACAATCTTTTGTCACAAAAGGAAACAACACCCGAAGAGCAAATCTCTGCAAACTTCCGCGGAGCAACGCAGATTTCGGGGATCGGCTATTATGCCACTACAAGTGAATGTGATTATGAAAGCCAGGACGCTGCTTATGCCGTAAGAATGACGGGAGATCTTGAAGGTTGCCTCTATGCATTCATTGACGACTTCGAATGTTCGCCGAGCGGCACCTACCGCGAGGAGGGTAGAGAATATTTTGTTGGAACATACAACGGGCAATCCGGTACATTCTGGACCACTTACAAATTTGAAGCGAAGTACGAGGGTTGCGACGGAGGTCCTTTAGGTGCAGAAATCTTTGGACGTTGCCAACACCCCATTGTATCGGGTAGCGGTACAGGTGTTTTCGATGGCGTTACCGGCCAACTGAACTTTAAAGACGACATCGAAGCAGGAAACTTTCCATATAAAGCTCACCTGCGGTTCTAATCAATCCTGCAACAGAATGTGTTCGTGAACAACAACCGTGATGGCACAGGACTAAGAATAATCAGGACAGGCATCCTCAGGGAGACTTTTAGAGGAAGAAGGACATCTTAGCCTCCCGATGGTACAAGCATCGCCTATACCAGAACAAAACAATAAAATGCTTGGCTGCTGATAGCAGTCTGCAGGACAAACATTGCACAGGGGTGGGATGCCGACTGGAATCACTAACACGAATTCCGTGGAAGCAGACTAATATTGACAGGATGCCGGACGCCATTACACAACAAGGAGACAACGAAACCGATTAAGCCGTTAACTAATTGCCACATGAAAAAGGTGCCGTCGCCTTTTACTTTTACGGGGTTATGGGTATTACAAGACAACCAGAAAGAATTTGCCAATTTTTTCAGGAACCCTCTTTTTAAAATTAGCTCATTGGAAGGGTCCTGGCTGGTTTCGTTCGCCGTCGTCGAATAGCATTTGTCGCAGTATTCCAGCCATATACCAACAAAAACCACTCGATGGTCGAAAAGAAAAAAAAACAGCCATCTGATAGTATAATTTTATATGAATTTCTCCTTTGCCCGGGAAAAGAAAAATCAAAAAACACAGGTGATTTTGTGGCTGACCACAGGTTGAAAAAACATTTGTAACAATGAGTTGCAATATAAACCATCAATTACCTGTTCTCCCGGGCCATTGAAAAAAGCTTGCCGGAAAGTAATACTCAATGCAGGCTACCGCGTGTAATTAAAAGCCTGCGTAGGATTACCCAAATCAGATAGAAAGCCAATCATCTTATAAAGGATCAGCCGGGGTTCTGCCCCTGTTAATGATTTTTTTCTTCTGATCCCAGCTACTTTTTCCGTAACATCTATTGAATTACCAGTATTAATTGCAAGGCCTCCCCAAAAAATCGAATGAAAATTTAAAAATATGTGGTATGAAAACGAAGCTCCTTTCTCCATTGGTATTCATCATTTTTGTCATAGTAATTCTTATTACCTGCAAAAAGACAGATCCAGTCCTTCCTCCTGTAGCCAAGGCTGGGCCCGACCAGGTTATCACTTTACCAACCGACAGTGTTTTACTCGATGGTAGCGGCTCTGCTAACCCGGACGGCCCCATCAGTAAATGGCTATGGACAAAAATATCGGGTCCTGCATCTTTTACTATCATAAATAACTCAGCTGCTAAAACCAAGGTGAAAAGTCTTGTTGAAGGCATTTATATTTTTGAATTGAAAGTAACGAATAAGGGAAACCTCACTGCTATAGACCAGGTCACAATTACCGTGATGGCGCAACCTGTTACTGGTCCGCCCGCAACACCCCCGGAAGCCAATGCCGGTTCGGATACAACAATCAAATTGTTATCATGCGGATTTAAAGGCTCGGTAACTTTGGATGGAAGACGTTCTTCCGATCCCGGGAATCAAATTATTAGTTACCTGTGGTCACAAATCTCAGGCCCTTCAACGGCTACTTTCGCTAATCGCATATCAGCGATAGCAACAGCAAGTAATCTTTCAAACGGACAATATGCTTTTCAATTACAGGTATTCAACGCAAATGGACTTTCCTCAAAAGATACCGTGAATGTAAGTGTGACCACAGAACTAACCATAACTAATGTAGACCTGGCCAATAATGGCCGTTATACATTCCTGAATAATTATGAGGATTGTTATTACGGCCCACCTTGCTACTATTATGACTTAACAACTGTAGAAATAAATTTTAATTTTCCTTTATTCGGCCAACTAAACTGTGGGATTTATGAAGTTGCAGATACTGCCTCCACAAGTGATGCTCATGAAACCTATATTAACCTATCCTCTTTCAATACCAATGGAAATGGTCCATGGGTAAATGGAAAAAGTTCAATAAATTTTAAAAAAATAATTCAGAGGGGTGGAGGCGCATTTAGCGGCACTTTGAAGATCGAGAACGGCTCCGCTCTACAATGTGCTCCCAGTATATTTACAAACTTAGATCCGTTAACGATCACAGGGAGTTTAGATACCACGGCGCGCACCATTAGTTTAACCATTCAGGGGAGAACATATTTTTAACCAGGGCTGATATGTTTTAATTCCACCGATCATGAAGTGCCATCTGCAAATTATAATAACAATAACCACGATTGCCTTGCTGGTAGCAAAAATGCCAGGCGGGCCGGTTGCATGGCTCGTACGTTCGGAAAATTTTCGAAATGAAGGTAACACTGCAATAAGGGACAGTTTTTGGGTAGATTGTGCAGACTTAGCTGCACTACCACCTGTTTTTCAAAAAGGTTATATCATGGTTTACCAGCGCCAGGAGCCCGGCACTATTCTGTTGCTAAATACAAAAGGCGGGATAGTATGGTCATACCAATCATCCACCGTTGGTTTTAAAGTTGTCCGCTTCACAAAAAAACACAGCCTTATCTGTATTACGGGTTCAAAAGAAAAAGAAGCAGGGTATGGTAATGCCATCATCGAACTTTCGCTGAAGGGCGACACCCTGCTACATCTTACAAAAGGGCAGAAAGATTTTCAGCAGCCCATTCATCACGAGATATTATTGAATGCGAAAGACCAGGTGGTTACACTATGCAGGGAAACAAAGATTGTTGATTTGCAAAGCAAAGGTGGGTTGGCGAAAGACACGGTATATGGCGATGGCATCCTGGTATTGGACAGGCTTGGCCGGAAGGTATGGAAATGGACGATATTTGACAATCTTGATCCGTTATCTGATGATAAAATAATGGAGCATAAGCAAGACTGGATGCATGCTAACAGCATCGCCATTGATAAAGATGGTAACTACCTCATCTCCTTTTACAACAATGGCCAGATCTGGAACGTGAATGCTGTAAACGGCCAGGTTAACTGGAAGTTTGGAAAAAATGGGGATTTTGAGATACCGCCCTACTCATTATTTGACCAGGCACACGCGGTGCATATCAACAAAAAAGGCTGGTTAATGTTTTTTGACAACGGCGCCAATAAAAAGATTTCAAGGTCACTTGCTTTTGAGCTGGATAAAAGTTCGAAAAAAGCAAAACCCATGATTCATGTTTGGCTGCCTCCAGCATTATACACGGATAGAATGGGCAGCAGCTATTTAATAAACGATACCAGTTTGTTGGTGTGCGCATCCAGGCACAAAATGGTAGCCCTCACCAACCTGGAGGGGGCTTTTTTGTGGCAACTCAAAACCAACCGGATAACAAGCTATCGTGCCGAATTTATTCCCCGGGAAATGCTGGCGCCATTTATAAAAGATTTAGTTAGCCATACAACCAACAATTAAATATTATGAAGCTATTTAAAATCGTTACAGGTATTGTGGTTTTAGTGGTTGGCCTCGGTTTCATTTCTTCTGTGTTCAATAAAAAAGAACACAAGGAAAGTATCCTGAAACCAGACCTCTCGCAAATACCGGGTGGCAAATTCGGAGAGGAAGTAAAATATGGACGCGAACTTTTGCTAAATACCGCCTACCTGATAGGCCCTGATGGCATTAATGGAAAATATCTTGGTAATAAGATGAATTGCACCAACTGTCACCAGGATGCCGGCACCAAAGCCTTTTCCTTTAACCTGATGGCATCGCATGAAAACTATCCGCAATACCGGGCCCGGGAAGGGAAGGTACTAACGCTTGCCGAAAGGATCAACAATTGCGTTGAAAGGCCCCATAGTGGAAGGCCTTTGCCACTTGACAGCCGGGAGATGGTGGCGCTGCTTTCATACCTGAAATGGATCAACGGCTTTGTCCCGAAAAACAAACCCTTCAAAGGTGCAGAAAATCTTGAAATATCATTTCCGCCCAGGGCAGCAAGTCCTGGCCGGGGCAGCCAGCTTTTTGTATTACATTGTCAAACCTGTCATGGCGCGAATGGTGAAGGACAGTGGCAGGCTGATAGTATAACCTATACTTACCCACCCCTTTGGGGCGAAAAAGCATATCAACCCGGTTCCAGTATGCATCGTATTATCAAGCAGGCGAAATGGCTGAAAGCAAATATGCCTTTTGGCAAAGCCAGCTGGGACAAGCCTTTTTTAAGTGATGAAGACGCGCTGGACATTGCCGCCTTTATAAATGATGACGCCATTCATAAGAGGCCCGGTATAAAAAATTTTGATTTCCCTTTTCCGCAGGAAAAATCCATTGACTATGCCGTCGGGCCCTTTGCCGACACGTTTACAACCGCCCAGCATAAGTTTGGTCCTTATCAACCCATCATCAGTTATTGGAGGAATAAAGGCATGAAACCGAATTATTAATGCCTGTTCAATACTAACTAAAAAAGATTAATTCTATTTCTGACATCCCTAAATGCAGGAACTCCTATCTTACTCACAACCAAAAGAGCTATCGCGTGACGTTTACCTTGGCAAGTGGACCACCCCCTGGTCTGTTCCATGTAAATAATAAATCTGTAAATATTTTTTTATTTACATAAAATATATTTACAGCAAAAGCAAAATGCCATGTCTCCCGCCTTAAACTAGTGTGACTTCGCTGCATATCCTGGCTTCTTGCCCCACCCAAACCAGATATAAGTCCGAATTGATCAAATATAAGTTTTACCAGTTTGCGAAGCATCGGAGTCCGGGGCCCTATGGGATGCCCTGCTTTTTAAAAACTAAAGGTCAACGCCAAAAAATAGTAACCCCCGTTACTTCCAAAAGGCATGGCCCCATTACTGTATATCAAAATCCCTTCACCGGTATTCCTGTAATTTTTCAGAGGATCCGGGTATACATCAAAAATATTGTTGGCACCAGCAGTGATGGTTAACCACATTTTTGGCTTATAGCTAATACTGCAATCCGTCAATAATTTAGTAGAAAAATTTTCATACAATGTATCAATTGGGTTCATTACTATTGTCGTGGTCGAAGTATTTCCAAAGATGCTGTTTCGCAAACAAATTCCAAACCGGCCCCTCTCGGCATTGAAGGAAAAAAGTATTTTTTTTCGTGGCTGGTCTTTCACCAGGGCTGTTTTCTCCTCTATCCCCAGTAGTGTGTTGGTGAAACGCGCCGTATCGCGGATTTGATCGGTGGTCCTAATTTTCCCGAAAATAACATTACGGTTTACGTTAGCAGCCAGCGTAAAACCCAACTGGGTTTTATTAAATACCCATTTACCATGAAGTATGGCATCGATGCCTAAGGTTCTTGTGTTAATAGCATTAACGTAAAACTGTACCAGGTCTATACCTGGGTGGTTTAAAAGGATTGTGGCAACATCAGGCGCCGTTTTTGAAAATGCACCGCTTAAAACAATTCGATTCCTGATCTGGATCAGATAGGCATCCAAAGTAATATTTAGGTGATTAGAAATTCTGGATGTAATTCCGCCCGAAAGGTTAACCGAACGTTCTGCCTTTAGGAAAGGAATGCCGAATGCTTTTGTGACCGGGCTGCTGTGGCTGAATACGCCCCCTGTTCTGTCTGTACCACGGATAGACTGCGTTCCCTGGAATGAAAGTTGTTGCATACCCGGTGCACGAAATCCCGTACTGGCGGCGCCACGTACCGAAAATATTTCAGAAAATTTGTAACGAAATGCGAGTTTACCCGCAAGGTTACCGCCAAAATCATCATAATATTCGTAGCGACCAGCCAGGTCAAGTAAAATATTTTTCCGGGTCTCAATTTCCAGGTCGATGTAGGCGGCGGAAACTGTCCGGCTATCGTTCACGGTATTATGGGGCGCTATCGATCCAATTGATGGCTGGGCGCCTCCCTGGATACCGGGGGACCTGTCGTATTTGTACCAGGAAGCCGAATCCCCTTCTTTCTGCTGGTAATTTTCCAACCGCAATTCAGCTCCCATCGCCAGGTTCACGAGGTTGAAACGGCTGTTCTCTTTAGAAAAATCTTTTGAAAAATGAATGTTGTTTACATACTGCCTGTACACAAGCCTTCCCAGGTAAAAAGTTGTGGGCGCATTTTTTCCTAAAGCATATTGCGATGCGTTGTTTGAATTAGCAACACTCCCATCGTCGACATTAGTGCCGAAGGAACTACTGAACTTCCAGGCCCACCGGCTTGCCAGTTCTCCCCTGATCCCGGTAATCACCGAAACGTCACGGTTGCCACCCCTGATTTCCGGCCTGAATCCATCCGGGTATAACATAGGGTTTACCTGGTTAAGGTTTTTGGGATAACGGTAAGTACCTTTTCCCAAATTGTCCCTGTAATTCAATGCGCCGGTCCAAAACAGGAACGAGCGAGTGCCAACGGGATAACCTCCATTCACCAACAGCCCCGCCCGTTCCACCTTGTTTATACCATTATGCCTGGATAGTTGCCTGTTAGTGATACCTCTTGCGTTGGCGATAGAGTCGTCCTCTTCCTTTACCCGCAAAGAATCAGCCTCATTCGCATTGGGAGGATAATTCTTATAAATGGTCCCCTGGAAATCCCCTGCACGTGTAGTGGCACCCTGGTGCCTGAAATCCGCAGAAAAATTCAAAAAACCATGACGGCCGGCAGGAAGTTTTTTCCCCAGGGAAATACCCCTGTTAAACCCGGCGAAGAGTTTTAAACCATCACCGGGATAAAATTGACCGCAATGCAGTTGGACGGAGGTTTCCCCTGTTGACTTTTTTAAAATAATATTTATCACGCCCGCGATGGCATCAGAGCCATATTGCGCGGCAGCGCCATCCCGTAAAATCTCGACTTTTTCAACTGCGGAAAAAGGAATTGAATTCAGATCATTTGAAACGGAACCACGTCCCATGTTGCTCTTAGGAGTTCCGTTATTCAACCAGGCGGGTTTGTGATACCGGACTCCGTTTACCAGGATCAGCACGTGATGGGGATCCAGCCCTCTCAAGGTCACTGGTTCATATAATTCCTGGCGGCCCGCATTAAATGAGGGAACAAGATAATTCAGGATTTGGGAAAGACCAAGTTGAGCGGTCTGCACCAATTCATCAGCGGTGAATACATCAACCGGAACAGGTGTATTCAGGTAACTTCGCTCCTTAGCCGAACGGGAACCTACCATCACCACTTCGCCCATTTGCTCGGCCGGCATAAGCGAATAATGTAATACCTGCGTTACACCTGATCTTACAGGTACCTTTCTTTCAATTTTTTTGTACCCTGCGTGAGTGATCGTGAGCATATAGTCACCCGGTGCCATGGTGATGAAAAATTCTCCATTATTATCGGTCAGCGTTGTCTTGTGGCCAAGTTTTACAGTGGCAACTGCCAGTTTTTCTTTGTTGTTTGTAACCGTACCCTTAACATACCCTTCCTGTGCACATAAGAAACCAGTCTGCAAAAAAAACAGGGATATTGTCACAATACACTTATTAGAAATTGTTGTTTTCATAACATCAGTTGGTAGCTGACGACGCATTCAGCATACGGCTCACTTCAAATTTGTAAAGCCGGCCAATGGGCAATTCGTGATTAGCTATCTGGATACTGTCCGCATTATAACTTTCAATATTATTTACAGAAACTATGTAGGATTTGTGGATACGCAAAAATTCACTTGCAGGTAGCATCTCCTCCAGGGTAGACAGTACATACTTTGTGACGATTGTTTTAGTATCAGTTACTATCCTTATGTAGTCTTTTAATGCTTCTATAAATAAAATATCACGGAAAAATATTTTTACCATTTTCCTGTCGGCACGGAAGTAAAGAAATGAATTGGGCGTTTCAGGGCGGTATTCTTTTGACGCAGGTGCAATATTTTCAATACCTAAATTTATGGGCATTATTTTATTTACTGCTTTCAGGAAACGTTCAAATGATATCGGCTTAAGGATATAATCGACCGCATCCAATTCAAATCCTTCTACTGCATATTTTCGATAGGCAGTAGTGAAAATTACCTTTGGCGGATTCTTGAGTGTCCTGAGAAAAGTGGTTCCCAACAGTTGGGGCATCTGGATATCCAGGAATAAGATATCCACGTGGTGCTCTTGCAGGAATGAAATGGCTTCCACAGCATTGCTGCAGGCACCGGCCAGTTCAAGTGCCGGTACGCCGGAAATGTGCTGCTTAAGGATTTCTCTTGCTAACGGTTCATCGTCAATAATAAGGCAACGTATTTTGTTATGGTGCAGCATAGACTCCTGGTTTTGCGCCATCCATGTGTGTAAATAATTGATCTTCTTCCTCCCTCGCTGAAGCGCCTGAGTTACCCAATTGAATTTTTAAATGCACAATAAACATTTCCTGTTCAGCGGAAATCTTTAGTTCGTGTTTTTGAGGATATAATAAAGTTAATCTTTTTTGAATATTTGTTAACCCATTTATGCCTGTTGGGGGCGGGTCATCCACCTCCTTCCGCATCCCATTGGATAAAATCATGTGAAAGGAATTTTCCTCCAGGCTAATATCCAGGTTGATCCATGGAAAGGGATAATCACTGCTCTGGGTAAAGCTGTTTTCAATAAAAGGTAGCAATAAAAACGGGGCGACCATTTTATCGCTCACCCCTCCCCTTATGCTCAACTCCATTTCTAATTTTTCACCCATTCTTATTTTCTCCATCGCCATATATTTTTCCATAGCAGCGATTTCTTTCTGCAGGGGCACCAGTGGCCGGTCGCATTCGTAAAGCATGTAGCTAAGCAGGTCTGATAGTTTTAGCAATAGGGCTGATGCGTGGGGGGATCCGGTTACAGCATAATCATGAATATTGTTGAGCGATGTGAATAAAAAGCCAGGATGGATCTGCGCTTTAAGTAATTGCAGTTCGGCTGCAATTTTTTCCCGTTCCAACTGTTCACTTTCTTTTTGTTTAAGCCACCACCGTTTCACATATTTGATGATGGCCACCGACGCAATAACTTTGGTAGGATTGATCAAACCAAGGTTGACGGCGGGCCAGTATCGGGTTACAAATCTATTAGGTTTATAGGTCCCAAATAAGGCATCCACTAAAGGAAATACATACCAGTACAATAAATGTGTTGCGGTGAACAGGAAACCACTCAGTAGCAGAAATTGCATAGCCGTTTTTAACCATTTGGCTTGTAACAGCATTGGTAACAGAAGGTACATAAAAGTGTAACTGGCAACCGCGTAAACGCCAATCAACAGCAAAGTTTTGATGATCGCAAATGAACCTAAGGTTACAAAAACGGGGCGGGTATCAGATGTTGCAAGGAGAAGTTGCTGGTATAGAAAATCACTGAAGGTAAAGTACAGCCACCATAGTACCCAGAAGATAAAATGCCGCATAAGACGTATTTCCTTATTTTGGGAAAAAACAAATTCATGCAATTGCATAGGCTGTAGTTTTACTGTTATCACCGGAAGAAAAGCTGCTCATTTCCGGCAGGTCTATACTAAGGTGAACCGTGAAACTTTCCTGTTCTGAAATAATGTTGAGCTCATGATTTTCGGGGTAGAGTAACTGCAGCCTTTGTTTTACATTTTTTAAACCAATATTTCCTTTTGCAGACGTGGTATTCGTTCCGGGGGGTCGGTTATTCTTTATATAAAAATCAAAGCGGTTATTCTTAATCTTGATATTAACCTTAATATAGGAATCGGATACAATCTTACTGGAGCCGTGTTTAAAACTATTTTCTACAAACGGGATAAGGAGCAAAGGGGCTATTTTTTTATCCTGGTATTTTTCGGGTAGTTCGATCGTCATAGTCATTTTGTCTCCGTACCTGATCTTTTCCAAAGCCATATAGTCCACGATCATGGTGATCTCTTTCTCCAAAGCCACATACGGCTGGTCACATTCATTCAAAATATAATGCAGCATCCCTGAAAGTTTTTTGATCATGCCGGGTGCCTGCTTCGATGCAGAAAGTGTAAAAAAATAAATATTATTCAGCGTATTGAACAGGAAATGCGGGTGAACCTGCGCTTTCAGCAGTTGCAGTTCTGCTTTTGTTTTTTCACCGGCCAGTAAAGCAGTTTCTTTGGTTTTTAGCCACCATCGTTTCATCAATTTTATTGCAAAAGCTCCGCCGGCCACGATCGGCAGGCTTGTGAACTGGTCAACCATAACGTACGGTATCATGGTTTTGTAAGATGGTATCCGATTCGTTAATCCCGTAAGATAATTGTAAAAGACCGGGCTATATTTAAACCCGACAGCTATAAAAAAAAATATAGCTAAAATCACAAGGCCCGCCAGGATCCCTGCAACCAAGGCCTGCTTTTGATAAAAGAAACGCGGGAGAAGCCAGTAGATAACGACGTAGGTAAACGCTGCCTGCGGTACAATCACACCCAACAATGAATTCACCAGCAGCGTTTTTACAAAAAACAACGGAAGGCCTAACTTAACCAGGTTTGTGTTCCAGGTATCATCCAGGTTCCATCCCCTGAATACATGAATGGGAAAATGAAATAACAGGTTGAATGTTACACACCAGGTCACCCAAAAAACCACGTGCCTTGTGACACGGTACCGACCAGAGAATATGAATTCATGTTTGGTCATCGGCAAGTTTGTATTATAAATGTAAGCGTTTCATTTAGCAAACACTAATACCCCGACACTAATTAGACAACCGTATTAACTAGGACGATGAAAACCGTTTGTCGTCGCCAACTGGTGTAGGTACTGTTCGTTGGGGTGTGTAGCAATTGATTTTAACACTTGGACGAAATGAGCCAAAAAACTATTTCAGCGTGACTACTTTTCATAGGTAGTTATTTATCATTCTCTAAATTTTTAATCATGAATGCTTTCACCAGAACTTTCCCCGGCCGCTGGCTGATGGTTGTTTTTATTTCCTCCCTCTTTTTTTATTCCTGCAGGAAAGAAATATCCCCTGTCCCTGACGGGAACGAAGTAAAAAACGTTGTAAGCAACGAAGGCATGCCCGGTCACTTGAAACAAACAAAAACTTTTTCGTCGGAAGTAGTAACCAAATGGATGGAAATGCAATTGCGTGTTATCCGTACGACCCCCGGTATGCCGCCAACGACCAACTCCCGCTTTTTTGGATATTCAGGTGTGGCTTTGTATGAATCAGTTCAGCCAGGGATGCCAGCCTACCAGTCCTTATCAGGCCAGTTAACAGCTTTGCCTGCAATGCCGGAAACAATGCCGGGATATCAATACCACTGGGCTGCATCTGCCAATGCCGCACTAGCGTTTATGACTAAGGGATTTTTTTCAACAACCTCTTCAGCTAATAAAGCAGCAATAGATTCATTAGAAAATGCCCTGAACGAAGTTTACAAAGCTGAAATAGATGATGAGACATATGATCGTTCCAGCAGCTTTGGCAGAACAGTGTCCGAACTGGTTTTTGATTGGTCAAAAACTGATGGTGCCAACCTCGCAAATGCCCCCTACACGCTGCCGGCAGGACCTGGTTTATGGGTACCCACGTACCCGAATTTTCCTGCGGCTGCTACGCCCTATTGGGGTAGAAACCGGCTTTTTGATGCAGGCAGTTTACAAAATTCTGATCCGGCCCTGCCCCCGCCCTATTCCACTGATCCGGCTTCTCCATATTACAAGGGTATGGAAGAGGTCTTTACCATTTCCCTCACTTTAACTGCAGATCAAAAAGCCATTGGCTATTATTATCGTGATGTGCCGGGTTATGTTTCAGGTGCTCATTACTTATCAATACTATATCAATTGTTATTGAAAGAACAGCCCACCCTGGATTTCAGCGCCGTGGCTTTTGCAAAGTCTGGCATTGCAGTAGCAGATGCTTTAATTGGCAGCTACCGGATGAAATATAAAGGTGTGAATGGAGGGCCGGTCACGAATACCGAAAGGCCCGTAACATTTATCCGGAACGTCATGGAGAAAGACTGGAATACACTATTTGGAAACACTCCGCCATTCCCGGACTTTCCTTCTGCTCATTCCACGGCTGCAGGCGCCGTTGAAATTATTTTTACTCATTTATTCGGCGGGAACTATGCATTTACGAATCATACTTATGATTATTTGAACATGCCGCCCCAGTCGTACACTTCTTTTAGTGACATGGCCGTACAAATTGGTCTTTCAAGGATATATGCCGGCATTCATAATCGCTATGCCTGTGAGGCAGGCAGGCTACAGGGGCAAACAATCGGAAAGAATATACTTGAGGATATCAAGTTTCTCAAAGAGTGAGACTAATATAATGCTCCGGCGGAAAGGAAATACCCGGCCTCACATTGTCTTCACAGGGTCTGGCGGGCTGATCACTTTACTAATCAACCCTGGATGGGACAATAAGTAATAAGTTCCGAAAAAATTTACAAGACCTGTTTTTTTAACACCTGCATTAAAGCTACAGAAGAGAAAGGAAAATAAGTAAAATGGGAAGCAACTAAAAACAAGTGAACAAACAGAACCGGGTATGAACCTACTTCAACGGGAAAATCAAGCCTGCGTCCTGATTCAAAAAATATAAAATTATATTTTATGCAAAAGAAAATCCTAACAACTGTCGTAATCTTTTTGTCCACCATCCTCTTATATTCCTGCAAAAAATCAATACAAGAACCGATGGTCCTGGACAAAAGCGGAAATGACCTGGCCAGCCTGAACATTTTGAAGCCGGGTGTAAGGCCGTTTAAATTTGAACGGGTCAATGAACATAACTTTTATTCCCAGGGATGGAAGGAACAGCAGGTGAACATTGCACCTGGCACAACCATTTTCACTGATCAATCCGATCACGTCCAAATTGTTTGCGGGCCAGGAAATATCAGTGATCCCCGGTTGATACAAGGATCCGTGACGATGAATCTCCCAACAGCCAGTGACCCAACGCTAAGAAGGATACGGCTGCGAAGGGGAGGATATTCAGGTACCCGGTTAGCAGACCTTATAGAATTAAAATACAGCACCTACGTAGTTCATAATGCGCCGACCATTATGGTATTACAGGTTGATGTCACAAATGACAATGCCAAAGATTTTAATATATTTTTTGAACCCACTCCCGCCTCTCAGCATACTGGTTATCCGCCCGTGGTACCAAATACCTGGCAACAATGGGATGCGCTGGAGGGAAG
>JAKFCK010000334.1:0-5526 GCA_036676685.1 Chitinophagaceae bacterium
TATTTTTTATCTCCTCACAGGTAATGAATTTTGGAGAAAACCTTCCGCAGTTGAAAATAAAATTCAATGAGCATTTGGCTGAATTGCAGCGATGGGTAGCAGGTACTTTCAAATTCAGTATCCAGAAACAACAGGCAGCCATAGATGATATGCTGGAAAGCAGTAAGTCACTGATGGGGGGTGCACTGGGCGGTGCCCTGGGCACTTTGGGATTGATCTTCCTGGTGCCCATTTATGTGTTCCTTTTGTTGTTTTATAAAACCCTGATCCTCAATTTTTTTCACGAGGTATTTGCAGAGGAGAACACGCAGAAAGTATCAGAGGTTTTGGTAGAGACCAAAGGGGCTATTCAAAGCTATATGGTGGGCCTGCTCCTGGAGGCTTTGGTAATCGCGGTGATGAATACGGTTGCCCTATTGTTGCTCGGTGTCGATTATGCTATCCTGATCGGTGTTATTGGTGCTTTACTGAATATGTTACCTTATATCGGGGGCATCATAGCGATTGCGCTACCGGTCATCATTGCTACGGTCACCAAAGATGGCTTCTCCACGCAGCTCGGTGTGGTTGGTGCTTATACGCTCATACAATTTATTGATAACAATTTCCTGGTGCCTTTTCTGGTTTCCTCCAGGGTAAAAATAAATGCATTTTTCTCTATTGTAGTGGTGTTGCTGGGGGGAGCACTTTGGGGTGTGGCAGGTATGTTCCTGTCTATTCCTTTTGTGGCTATTTTAAAGATCATTTTTGACCGCTTGCCGGAAATGAAGCCATGGGGGAAGTTATTGGGTGATGTAGTGCCCACGCGGCATAAGGGCGAGATATGGATGCGGCGGATTCAAAGACGCGAGGAGCTTGCAGAAAAAAAAGCAGAAGATGAAACAAAGGGAAAAAATGGATAATGGATAATGATGATAATGGACAACGCTCAATGATTTCGTACCAAATTGTTAGGAAAAGGATTTAAAGTTTTGATCAGTCCTTTTTATATTTATAAACTAAAAATTTTTTTACCATGACACAGATCAATGCTTATTTATCATTTGGTGGTAACTGCAGGGAAGCAATGACTTTTTACCAGCATTGTTTTGGGGGTGAGTTGGAAGTGAAAACTTTTAGCGAAGCGCCGGGTGATATGATGGCGGGAGCTGCAAAGGACCAGGTAATGCATGCCAGGCTCAGCAATGGCGGTTTATTGCTGATGGCGTCAGATGGTTTGCAGGAAGCGCCGGTAAAAGGAAACCTGGTCAATCTGAACATCAACTGCAGCAGCGAAAAAGAGATCAATAGCTTTTTTGAGAAATTGTCTGAAGGAGGACATATCACTATGCCACTGGCAGACCAGTTCTGGGGGGCGAGGTTCGGAATGCTGATCGATAAATTCGGGATTGCCTGGATGCTGAATTGGGAGAAAGGAGGAATTGATTGACTGGTAGAGTGTTTTAAGGATCAAGAGTATATAGAGTGGAAAAGTATATAAGGTAGATAAGTATAAAGGGTAGCGCAGTATTTAAGGTACTTAATATACTTTTTTAACCTGCTTATATTTTAGATTGCCACTATTTACTTTAAAAATTGGTCTTACTCTATCCACCCCAGCCTTCTCTATCCAGGCTTCTATACTGGATGGCTTCTGCTAAAAATTCCGGCCTGATATCTTCGCTGCCTGCAAGGTCAGCAATGGTGCGACTCACTTTGAGGATGCGGTCATAAGCACGGGCGGAAAGATTTAGTTTTTCCATGGCAATCTTCAGCAGGTTTTGGCCGGCCGTGCTGATCACACAAATTTCTTTCAGGGTTTTGCTGCTTATCTGCGCATTAGCGTATACGCCTTCCAGTTGTTTATATCTTTCTTCCTGAATCATCCTTGCTTTGATCACTCTTTCCCGGATCTGTTCGCTTTTTTCAAATGTTTTTGTTGAGGAAAGTTCGCTGAACGCTACGGGAGTCACTTCCACGTGAAGGTCTATCCTGTCCAGCAAAGGCCCGGATATTTTGGCCAGGTATCTTTGCACTATTCCGGGCCCGCAGGTGCATTCGCGTTCCGGGTGATTAAAGTAACCGCATGGGCATGGATTCATACTGGCGATCAGCATAAAGCTGGCCGGGAAATCCAATGCAATTTTTGCCCGGCTGATCGTGACTTTCCTTTCCTCCATGGGCTGGCGCATTACTTCCAGTACAGTTCTTTTAAATTCGGGTAATTCATCCAGGAATAATACGCCGTTATGGGCAAGCGATATTTCACCGGGTTGAGGATTACCACCGCCGCCAACGAGGGCTACATCTGAAATAGTGTGGTGGGGTGACCTGAAAGGGCGTTTACACACCAGCGTTGCATTCTCCGGGAGTTTCCCTGCCACGCTATGGATCTTGGTAGTTTCCAGTGCTTCATAGAGGGTAAGGGGCGGGAGAATAGTCGGGAGCCTTTTTGCAAGCATTGTTTTTCCCGCACCCGGTGGCCCGATAAGAATTGCATTATGTCCACCTGCAGCGGCTATTTCAAGCGCCCGCTTGATATTTTCCTGCCCTTTTACATCGCAAAAATCGATATCAAAAATGCTTTGCGCAAATGCAAATTCTTCCCTTGTGTTTACTACCGTGGGTTGCAGGCTTTCCTCGTTTTCAAAAAACTCTATCACTTCTGTAATATGTGTTACCCCATATACTTTGATATTGTTTACCATCGCAGCTTCCCTTGCATTGCTCGCGGGCACGATCAGTCCTTCGAATCCTTCTTTGCGGGCCTGTATGGCAATCGGTAACGCACCCTTAATCGGCCTGACCGCCCCATCAAGGCTCAGCTCCCCCATAATTACAAATTTTTCCAGTCGTTCGGGGTTGGCTAATTGTTCCGTGGCACCAAGTGTGCCTATGGCGATGGGAAGGTCAAATGCAGAGCCGGATTTTTTGATGTCTGCGGGGGCAAGATTCACCACGAGTTTGGTGCGGGGCATATAGAGCCGAAGGTTTTTTATAGCACTTTCTACTCTTTGTAAACTTTCTTTTACGGCATTATCAGGCAGGCCTACGATGTAATAATTCTTCCCCTGGTTGTTTACATTTACCTCTACGGTAATACTAATAGCTTCCACTCCATAAACGGCGCTGCCAAAGGTCTTAACCAGCATGGGTACGATTTTAATTCATCAATATACGCAAAGCTTTACAAATCTTCCAGCATTTTTACCACCCCTTCCCGCTGTAAAATAAGGTAGCCTAACCTGTCGTTGCTGATGCCTTTGCGTAATTGGTAACTAAAACTCAGCTGGCCGTCCACGACGGTAGTCTCAAAATAATTGAAACTCAGGTTAGGGTGCACTTTCAGGCCTTCACCAATTTCATAGAGGTGCGTGGAAAGAATAAAAAGCGAATTGGTAATTTTCAGCAGGCCCTCTATCACCGCGGTGCTGCATTTCATAGCGTCCTGCACGTTTGTACCTTTAAAAAGCTCGTCGATGAGGATCAGCCATTTTCTGCCATCATTGATCTTACTAACGGTGGCTTTGATACGCTGTACTTCGTTAAAAAAATAACTTTCCCCTTTTACGATGTTGTCGATGACGTTGATATTACTCAGCAGGCCATCAAATACGGAAAGCCGCATCTGTTGTGCGGGTACGGCCATTCCCACATGAGCCAGGAATACTGCCGTGCCCACCGCTTTAATAAAAGTACTTTTACCCGCCATATTTGCCCCGGTGAGAAATAAAAAGTTTGTTGCCCTGTTCATTACCACATCATAAGGCACAGCGTTGCTCAAAAGGATGTGGTATAATCCTTTTGTTTCTATAAACGGCTCTTTTGATTCTACAAATTCCGGGAAAACAAGATTTAGGTTCTTTGCCGCCATGGCCATTCCGTACCAGGCGTCCAGCTGGGCATAGTGACCGATCAGGTCCAGCATATTTTGTTTGTAATGGTAACGAAGGAACTGGCCAAGTTGTAGTTGGAGTGCAATTGGCAGGTCTGCGGCTTTTTGATGTTGCTCTACCAGCTTTAAATTGGAGGAAGCCAATATCTTTTCAGATTTCAGCAAAATTTTTTTCAGTGGTGAAGGTGTTAATTCATTCAGGAAATCCCTGACAATAAGTTGCATGCCTTTGATGAGATCAAAGCAGTGCGTGATCGAATATTTTACCAGTGAATAGTCAGGTCCGTGAAGCAGTTTATAACTCATGGCACCTACAGAAGAAACATGCGCGGGAATAGGATCGATGCTGGTTTCATAAAATCTTTCCACGACCATGATGGTTCCGTTGCTTACCTGCGCCGGCCATTGGGAAAGTTGTTTTGTGATCAGTTGCACGGTTTGTTGTACGCCGTCAATTGCTTCTTTGGTAGCCAGTGGTGTCCTGATATTTTTTTTTAATTGCTCCTTGCCATTTGAGGTACGTGTAAAATTGAGGATATTAAAAACAGAAAAATCATCTTCAGCATTAAAGATTGAAAGGTCATTCAGGGTAGTTTTATCTGTCTCCATTATTTAGTTGAATTATCTGTCAAATGATAACCGCTGGCCCTTGTATGATTCATGGAAGCTGCCATTTTTTTCATAAACGATGTTTCCATTCACCAGGGTTGCATCAATGCTTGCCGGTACTGTGAACCCCTCCAGGGGACTCCAGCCGCATTTGTAGTAAATATTCTGCGGGCTAATCGTCACCGGCTTTTGCAGGTCGGCCACAACAAGATCGGCAAAAAAACCTTCCCTGATATATCCCCTTTCTTTTATTTGGAAACAGTCTGCCACCGCATGGCTCATCTTCTCTACTATTTTCTCCAGTGTTATTTTCCCCATAGCCTCGTAATACAGCATCAGGGGCAATGAGTGCTGCACAAGCGGGAGGCCGGCATGAGCATGTTCGTAGGGGCCATCTTTCTCCGTCAGCAGGTGAGGGGCGTGGTCCGTAGCAATGATATCAAGACGGTCATCGAGCAAAGCCTGCCATAGCGCCGGTTTGTTTTTGGGGGATTTAATGGCAGGATTGCATTTGATTTTATACCCCAGCTTTTCATAGTCATCCGCAGTAAAGTGCAGGTGATGCACACATACTTCGGCCGTAATTCTTTTCTCCTTTAATGGCAACATATTGCCAAAGAGCTGCAATTCTTTTTCTGTGCTGATATGAAGAATGTGCAGCCTGCTGTTATGTTTTGTTGCAAACTGGATGGCGATGAGCGAGGATTCATAACAGGCTTCATCATCCCGAATTACAGGATGATGTTTTGCGGAAAGCTCAACCCCACTTTGTTTAAGGGCTTCGTAATTACGGCGGATGATACGTTCATCTTCACAATGCGTGGCGATCAATACTTCACTTTCGCTAAAGATCCTGTTTAATGTGCTGTGGTTATCTACAAGCATATTACCGGTGCTGCTACCCATGAAGATCTTTAAACCGCAAATGGCTGTTTTCTGATCGTTGACCCGGAGGGCCTCAGCAGCATTGTCATTACTCACACCCATAAAAAATGAATAGTTGGCCAGGGAGGTCTGTTGGGCTATTGTATATTTTTGCTCCA
>JAKFCK010000335.1:0-6759 GCA_036676685.1 Chitinophagaceae bacterium
CCAATCATTATAACTGCTCATTATACCTAACGGCATTGCTTCTCTTATTACCCGTTCAAAAGGGTACAAATATATCTGGTGCATCTCTCTGGGTGCAACATGCGGGTCTGTCCGTGCATTTCCATCTCGTCCTCCTTTCGGTATACTATACACAGCAAAGTGTTTCAAAGTTGCAGCTACTCCCTGGCTTTGAATGCCCAACACCATTTGCTTACCTAACTCAGCGATTAAAAAAGGGTCTTCTCCATAACATTCCACTACCCGTCCCCATCGTGGGTCCCGTGCCGGATCAAGGATGGGCGCATAGATGTTGGTATAACCCAAGGCTTTTGCTTCACGGCCTACAACTTCCCCGGCCTGCCTTACCAATACTTTATTCCATGTAGCGCCAATAGATATGGGTGCAGGTAAAGGTGTTGCACGATCATGGGTGAGGCCATGGATACCCTCATTAGTAAAATCTACAGGTATGCCCAAACGCGTTTCTTCAATAAACCATTTTTGAAGCGTGTTTATAGCCGCAGCGTGTTTGCTGAAAGGGTATGAGTATTGTGTTTTTAATTTGTTGCTACTCAGATTTTCATCAATGTTAGCAATGCCATCTTTCCATACTTCGTTCTTCCAGCCTGGTGTTGGCATTTCATCTTTAAGCACACGGCCGTAGCCATACAGGGTGGCCATCTGGCAGCTTTTCTCATTAAGATTCATTTGCTGCAAAAGATTTTCCACCCTTTTTTCAACCGGCTGGGCAGGGTCTTCAAATAAATCCTTTGTGCCGTTCTTATTAAAGTCGATCCAACCTTTTTGATACATATTCTTTTGCTGCGCAAAAAGCCAAGTTGCACTGAAACAAAAGATGACCGTTAGTAGTTTTTCCATTCTTTTTATATAACAAACTTATTTATTTTAAATCCCACATTCATTCGTTGTATCTGTGCTTTTGCTTTGTTTTTATTCACCAAATCTGACAACCTACCTAAAATATGATTCCCTGGCGTATGTGACTTAAGCGAACGGGATCGTTGGGATCATACAAACGCACAGTTTGCAGCATGTGCATTCTCTCATTATAATAGGGTAATTAAATTTTTTCTAATAGAAAATGTTAGTTGCCTCACGATAACTGTACCTCGAGGGCCCGGGCAAATTTAATCCCCTCAGCATCCCAGGTTATCCTCATTTAAAAGCAAAATAAAGCGTATTTTCTCTGCCTGGATAGGAACTTTGAGCAGTTGAATAAATGCAATTGGCAATTTTTGGCGGATTCACTTTTAGCTGTCGTATTTATTGCGGCATGCCGAATATTTTAACTCTCCCTGTTAGCATCGAATCGAGTTGTTGCCTGTGTTCAATGTGTAACTTTCCCTCCGTCTGTTTAACTGGCAGCAACTGCAATGTTCAGCTGTCGATGTAGCTGTTAAGGGGAGGTCAAACCTCAAAAAGGAAATAATAATAAATTTACATCCCGGATTTAAACCAACCCCGACCCTGATTTCACCTTGGAAGTTATTACACAAAAACTGGTTAGCAATTGATAACAGGCCCCATGTTTAGATTGCTCTGCCTCATATGCATAGTTTAAAATGAAAAATTCGGAAGCAGTGACTTGGAAAGAACGTACCTGTTCTTTTGACCGCATTAGATAACCAGATCCAAACACAAACTCATCGATACCTCCACGAAAAAAGCGATGCCCTAAGCACCGCTTTTTTTATACACATATATGAAAAAAGGCTGCCCCAATTGAAACAGCCTTTCTAAAGAAACTTAATTATTATGGTAGCAGTACCCTGTCGATAGCGTGGATTACACCATTCGTTGCCATGATATCGGTTTGAATGATGTTAGATGGAGCAGAACCGGCACCATCTATTTGTGCACCATTAGCCAGGGATATGGTGGTGGTTCCACCAGACAACATGTTCAACACCTGCCCATTGGTAATGTCGGAGGAGAAAACCCTGCCGGCAAACACATGGTAAGTGAGAATGGGAATCAGTGCGGATGCAGGAGCAGCCTGGATGGAAGCAATGGTTGGAAAACCTGCTTCGATAAATGCCTGGTTGGTTGGTGCGAATACGGTGAGCGGACCTGCACCGGCCAGCGCGTTCACAAGTCCTGCTCTTTGCACAGCCGCTACTAGGTACGTAAAGTTGGGGTTAGCCGCAGCCACTTCCACAATATTGCCTGCTGGTGGCAACAGTACCCGGTCGATAGCATGTATCACACCACTCTTTGCTTCAATATCGGCCGAGATTACCGGGGTACCATTTATAAAAACACTGGCTCCACGACGAATGATATAAGCTTCCTGGTTACTCAACATGTTGAGTTCTGTAGAAGATGATGGAACCTGGGCCGCCAGCACCTTACTACCCAGCACGTGGTAGAGCAGGATAGCTTTCAGGTTTTCCACTGGTACAGCATTGATTGCCTGGCGGGTGCCTAATCCCAAAGCAGCAAAGGCTTCATCGGTAGGGGCAAACAGCGTGTAGGCGAAACGCGGATCGTTCAATTCGTTAGCCAACCCCGCCCTCGCAATGGCAAACGACAAAAGTTGAAAGCTGGCCTGGCGCGGCGTGCTGTTCCTTACCTGGGCATACCCGGTGTTGTTCAGTTGAACGGACAAACCTTGCAGCATCGCAACAATGTTTTCGGGAGATGCGTTTTCACCCTGGAAATCGCTGGCCGTTTTTTTACAGGAAATAAATAACAGGGAGGGCAGCATTATTGCCGCCATAAGATACTTCCGCATGGAATTTTAGTTTAATGGTTATAAAATGAAAGTTTTCAAGGGTGGTACGCTATAGCAGAACGAATGACGATATAACAAGCCTTTTGTATAAAAGTTGAAAAAAAACAAGCTCATCGTTTTGATTAACGAATAGTTAAATAATGAAAAAATACGCTCCACAAAAAGGTTTAGAATACCACCCTGGCAGGGCTTTGGGGCATATAATAACTGCACAATTTTTCCTGGAAAAGATGATCAACACCGAAATTTTTATGTGGGACTTTGCAAGTGGGAATTGAACGAGCTGCAATATTGAAGCGGCCCCGGTTAAGCCGGTGGCTTTAGGGAAACACTCAATATGTTGTTATTATAAAAAGCCCCCCGAATCTCTTCGGGAGGCCATAGGAAACTTACAATTCAAGCTTGCGCGCTTCTAGTGCAGCGGTATAGGCTGCTACTTCAAGCAGCTCTTTTTCGATGCTGCCGATCATGTATTCCTTCTCAAGCACAGCGAATACACCATATTTCAACTTACGGTTTTGCAATACAAACTGCTTGTACTTCAAAGTGGTGAGCTTGTCTTCGAGCTCCTTTTTTGTAGGACCTTCGGGCAGGTTTGCTACCACCTGCTCCAGGGCAGCGATCTCTGCAATGGTGGCAGCAAGCGTAACTTCCGTTGTGCTACCACTTTCAGTTGCATTTTCGTACTGGCGCTCCTGCGCTGTTTTGCGGTATTGAATGTCTCTCTGCTTCCGCTGTGCAGATACTATCAGCGCATCGCAATCTGCGATGGTTGTGATAAGTGCTAATGAATATGCCATTTTTTTTGTTTTTTAAATGTGAATAATAATTGGTGTTCATAGGCCGGATTTGCCTTCCAGGTACCGGGTTAGCGATTTTATTTCCTCAGAAATTAAATAGAGTTTCATCCTGAGCTCAGATTGCTGCTCGCCACAGCAACGCGTCATTTGATATTCCAGCTTCAGCCTGCGAAACATTACCGAAGCATGGTAGTACTCGCCCAGGCAGTTGTACATACATAATTTGATGGCCTGGGAATGCTCGGCGTCCAATAGCTCGTAGCGCTTCTCCATTGATGACAGTTGATTCTCCAACAAATATTTTCTGTGACGGGCAGCAGCAAGTTTTTCATTGCAATGATCGATCAGTGTGGAGGGAAGACTGCCATTCCCTTCTTCAGGTTTGCCATTTAACCAGCTTTCAAGCTGGTGTAGCGCTGCTAAGGCCTTTCCTTTTAATTTGCCGCAACTGTTCTCTATCTGAATGATATTATCTTCTGTCATCTCCAGGTAACGTGCGATATCTATATGCGTTAAGCCGAGTTGTGTTCTTATTTCTTTTATCGTTTTCATGATGTATAATTTTTTATGTATAAATTTTTGATTTGCTTAATCTATATCAAGGATCTGCCCAGTGTGCCACAATTAGAATAAGGCTTGTCGGAAAGTGGTGGATTTGTCGGAATTGTCGGATTTGTCGGAAAAAAATCGGATTTGGGGTTATTAAAAAACACTTAAACGCATAACACAACACGCAAGTCAAAAAAAATGAGTACAAATATCTCCTACTGAGGGACAGCACTATGGGCAGGTTGTGGAAAGCGCTATCATAAGATGTTCCAGCAATTTGTTCTCACTCAGTAGAAGACTGATTTTTATTTCAACTATCTGCTGGGCATTGCTACTGCAGGTCTTATGTCTTCTTTGGACGCGTCTTTTATGCCCGGCACCGAAAGGAATGACAGGCAGCTCTCCGACAACATAACAACGCTGCATTCTTTCCTTTTTTACTTCCAAGTTTCTTAATGCCATATTGTTATTACGCAGCCGTTTTTTGCAATAATCAATTGTGGGGGCACTATTGGTATAAATGGGATGCCCGTCCTTGATATCCTTTTCCAACTCAGCGAGCTTCAATAAGGCTATGCTGTTTAACCTACAATTTTTTAGTTCTGCTTTTGCAAGCAGGCTTCGGCTGATCGAAAGTTTTTTAGCCATTTCAAATTGGCTGAGTCCCAATAATGTTCTTATATCTTTTATAGACTTCATAATGTAACGCCATCAATAGCTGTTCCTTATCCATACATTCTGAAATCTGTTGTCGGAAAATGGTGGTTTTGTCGGAAACGTCGGAAATAAAGCGGC
Source organism: Chitinophagaceae bacterium (assembly GCA_036676685.1). GTDB lineage: Bacteria > Bacteroidota > Bacteroidia > Chitinophagales > Chitinophagaceae > Ferruginibacter. The sequence continues at coordinate 4,900 of JAKFCK010000335.1, forward strand.
GACTGTTTATGGATTAGTGAGGTAACATTTATTTTCCAAAAAAGAAATTGTTACCCGCCCCTATGTCGGGCCGCTACCTTTTATGTCAGACAACTAACAACTTTCCTACAAATCCGACAAATCCGACAAAAGCGCACAAAAGCGACAACAAAAAAATTATTGGGGGAATTGTTGATGCAGAACTGGCATACGTCTCATCTAAAAAACAACAACAATGGAGATCATCATTATAAGAACGTACTATATGGCCGGCACGAATGGCCTGCTTTATATAAATGCGGGGGAGTTTCCACTTTGCCGCACCATAGAATTGCCCTGGCTTCAAAACAAGACAGGCGTATCCTGTATCCCGGAAGGCCGGTACAGGATAAGAATGCGGTACAGCCACAAATTCAGCCATCACCTGGAAGTAACCGATGTGCCAGGCAGATCGATGATCCTGGTGCATCCTGCCAATGACGCTAAGCGAGAACTGCGTGGCTGTATAGCACCGGTAACCATACACACCGGTGAAGGAAAAGGGTCAAGGTCTAAAATTGCTTTCAACATGTTATTACAGATCGTAAAAGCAAACCTTAAGACAGGACCTGTTTATATCACAATAAAAAAAACAGAACATGACAATCAAAGAAAGGGTTAAACAACCCACACCGCCATTTTTCAAAAAGCTGCGCAATACAGGCATGATTCTGGCAGCAGTAAGTGCATCATTGTTTGCTGCACCTGTTGCGTTGCCTGCTTTGATCCTTAAAATCGCATGTTACCTGGCAGTGGCTGGAACAGTAGCCGCAACGGTAAGCCAGACGGTAACAGCAGAGAACGAAAACCCTCCTGTTGCTGATGGATCAAACGGGCAACATTAAAAATGGCACAATAAGTAGCACCTTACTGGTGCTGCTTTTTAGTATTGACACAGAAGAACTCTTGTCAACAATCATACTGGCCGCCATTGGCACCCAATATCTCATTTCTGCGATGCTCCTGCGGAAAAACAAAATGTTGAGGATTCTACTGCGGCCATTGGCCGATGGATAATTTATAAAAGATGAAGTCCGTGCAATTTTTTTATTTTCTTTTTGCTTGTCCAAAAAGAATACAAAAAAGACATCGGCAATCAATATACAGCATGATTGCCGAAGCAGCATTGTGGAGCATAAGTGCAAAGTTCACTGTGCATCAAAGCCCTGACACCGTACTGCATCGACTTAATACCCCCAGTTTATATTTCGGATGGTGGAAAGGCGGAACCGATTTATCATAAATGAGAGTCGATGCAATCACTGACTTTAAGTATTAGCTACTGTAATCTCCATATTTAAATTCTACACTTTTTCAATTGAAGCCAAGGGCTTACAAATAGAGTTTCCGCGGACATACAAAGTATGCATATTCCAGCCTCTCAACATGCAGTTACGCCTTTCCGGGATTCTGAAGTTGAGTAATTATGCTGCACAGTTTACTCTGTACAAAAGTTGAACATAGCTGCCTGAACAAACGCGCTGTATATCGTTTGTTCTTGATTTTTTGGGTACTTTTTGATCAAGCAAAAAGTACATAAAAAGATGAACGAAATTCTACTTGTAAAAAGTTTCCATCGGCCAATGGCCCGCTATCGAACTTCGAATAGTTTGACTACCGGAAAGGCAGAAACGTTTTAATGTAAATGAGAGTCGCGGCGATCACTGTGCTTAACACCAACTTAGCCGGGGCTACTAAACCTCTTCATCTGAAAATTCTAACTATCCTGCTAGCTGCGAAGTGAATAAAATTGTGGGCAACAGGACACCGCTGGATGATGTCGAAGAAATGATGCTTAGTGCACTATGCACAGCAGCACCACATAGCTGGATCCGCCAAACC
>JAKFCK010000336.1:0-1731 GCA_036676685.1 Chitinophagaceae bacterium
TGTATACAAACTGGATCACGGGCCATTTCCAGCTACGGGTTTCACGTTTTACAACGGCCAAGGTGCTCATACATTGCATCGCGAGTACATAAAATATCAGCAGCGACAGGCCAGTGGCCAGGTCATACACTTTGGACCCGTCTGCCCTGGTGGCCGCGGCCATTTTCTGGCGTAAGGTGCTTTCGTTTTCGTCTTCTCCCACGCTATACAGTGTAGCCATGGTACCTACAAAAACTTCCCTGGCAGCAAAAGAAGTGATCAACGCAATCCCGATCTTCCAGTCAAACCCGATGGGAGCAATGGCTGGCTCTATTGCTTTGCCCAATGTGCCGGCAAACGAATTTTGCAGCAAAGCTGTTTTTCGTTGTTTGGTTATCTGTTCTTCCTGGCCAGGGTTTTCCAGCAGCATGGCATCATACTGCCGGGTTACCGCACGCATCTTTTGGGCGGGGCCAAAGGTACTCAGCCCCCAGAGCAGCAGGCTGATCACCATGATCACTTTACCCGCATCCAGCACAAAGATCTTCGCCTTTTCGATCATTGTTGTAAGCGCATTTTTCCAGCGGGGACTCCGGTATACGGGCAATTCCAGGATGAAAAAACTACGCTCATTACTTTTAATGAACCATTTCATTACCCAGGCCACTACCAATGCCATAAACGTTCCGAAAATATATAATCCCATCATCACCAAACCCTGCAACCCGATAAATCCTAAGTAAACCTTATGCGGGATCACCAGTGCGATCAATATCGTGTACACCGGCAACCTTGCACTGCAGCTCATCAGCGGAGTGATCATGATGGTAAGCAGGCGTTCTTTTTTATTTTCAATGTTCCTGGCACTCATGATGGCCGGCACAGCGCAGGCAAAACCGCTGATCATCGGCATCACGCTTTTACCATTGAGCCCCACTTTGCGCATAAGCTTATCCGTGAGAAAACTAATACGTGCCATGTAACCGGAATCTTCCAGCAGGGTGATCAGTCCAAAAAGGATCATGATCTGCGGCACAAACAAAAAGATACCACTCAGCCCGGCAAGGATCCCGTTGATGAAAAGATCCGTGCCCCAGCCGGCGGGCAACACCTGGGAAAACCAGGAAGCCATTTTCCCAAAGCTCCATTCAATGGCATCCATGGGGTACTGCGCTACCCAGAATATACTTTGAAACAACAAAAACAGCACGGCCAGCATAATGATATAACCCCATAAACGGTGCATGAGAATATTGTCCAGCTTTTCGGTAAAGAGGGATTTTTCCAGCGGCCCTTCTTCCACTACCGTATGTAACATCACCTGTTTTATCCGGGCATACCGTTGCATGATCTCTTCTGCCTGCGTGCGGGTAGGATTAAACAGGTTGTCTTTTTCCACCTGCTCCACCTCCGCCTGTATATGCTCCGCCAGCAGGAAATGTTCGTGGTTAATGAGGTAATGCAGTGCCGCGTAAGCGCTGATATGGGGGAACATTTTTCTTACCGTTCCTACAGCACCGGGAGCAAGTTCTTCTGCATCGATAAAATTTCGCGGCGCCGCGTGTTGCAGGTTTTCTGCGGTAAATTCTATGGTTTTCCTGAGGGCGGTTATGCCCTTGTTTTTCCGGGGATTGATGCTCACTATTGGCACACCCAGTTCCCTTTCCAGGCCGGGAATGTCTATTTTGATCCCTTTATGCCTGGCCAGGTCCATCATCGTAAAGACCACCACTACGGGTATCTTCAGGTCAA
>JAKFCK010000337.1:0-7063 GCA_036676685.1 Chitinophagaceae bacterium
CGCAATGGGCGGTGTCCTGGGTAGTATGGCAGGCGGTATGGTGCGCAGTATGGGAATAGGGCGGGGAGGTGCAGGCGTGGGTGCTGCAATCGGGGGTAGTGGCAACGGTGATGGTATCGGTACCAGCCAGTCTATTGGAGTTAATTTCCGGGAAGACTGGAGTCAAAAAGTTTCCGGGTACGGTAGCTATAGTTTTTCCCGGAGGAATACCAACACTGTGCGAAACAGCACACAACAGTACATAGATGCTACCGATCCCACAAAATATATCCAGAATAATGACGATGATAACCTGGCATTAAACCATCGCTTTTCGTTTAATGTTGAGTATAAAATGGACTCATTTAATTACTTCAAGTTTACGCCTTCCATATCGGTCAGGAATACAGACGCAGAAAATTTTTCAGACTTCCTTATCCTGGGGGCTAATGATATAAAAAACAGTGACGGAACGAACAGGAGCTTGAGTAATTCAACTTCCCCGAATTTAAACGGGAACATTTTATTTAACCATCGTTTTAAAAAAAGGGGCCGCACGCTATCAGTTAACCTAAGCAGCCAGGCTTCATTTACAGAGTCCACAGAAGACTATGTGAACCTGAGTACAAACTATGGATCAAATGGCAACACTTTCACCAGGAATACTTACCAGTATGTGACGCAGGACAATGAAAACAGGAACAGCAGTGTGCGCGCTTCCTACGTGGAACCGCTGAATAAAAAGCAGAACCTTGAGTTCAACTATAGTTATAGCCTCCAGGTAACCGGCAATGACCGGGAGAATTATCTCGTGGACCCGTTATCCGGTTCGAAAACTTACAGGGACAGCCTGAGCAATATTTTTGACAACACGTACATCACCAACAGGATGGGCGTGAACTTCAGGACCAACGAAAAAAAATATAACTACTCTGTCGGCCTTGCTGTGCAGCCTGCCACGATCAACAGTAATTCTATTTCCGGGAAATACAAGTTTAAACAGGATATCATTAACTATTATCCTGTTGTACGGTTTGCGTATAACTTTTCTCGCAGCCGTTCCTTCAGCGTAAATTATAATGGCAGCACCAGTCAGCCGTCGTTTTCCCAACTTCAACCGGTTCCGGATATTTCGAACCCCCAATACATCGTCATTGGAAATCCTTTCCTGAGGCCAGAGTTTACTAACAACCTCAGCCTGCGGTATAACAATTTTGATTTCATTTCAGGGGATGTATTTTTCGGAAATATTACTGCCTCATTCACTAATGATAAAATTGTAAATAACACGAGAATTATACAACCCGGCGCTATCCAGGAAACAAAATATGTAAACAGCAATGGGTTTTATACGGTTACCGGTTTCTACAACATTTCCAAACCGTTTCAAAACCGGAAATATGTTTTTAATGTGGGAGGAAATCTAACCTACAATAACAATATTTCATTTATCGAGAATGACAGGAACCAGGGGAAAAACTGGATACTGGGGCAACGGTTAGCGCTTGACTACAAGGTGAAAAAATGGTTGGAAACCACGCTTGCCTTAAACTACAGCCTAAACAACAGCCGTAATTCTATACTCAAGGAACAAAATGCCAACTCAAGGGCTTTTACCGTATCCCACAATTCACGGATTTTCCTGCCGAAGAACTGGATATTTAACTACGACCTGGATAAGACCATCAACAGTGGCCTTGCAGACAATGTCAACTTCAATCCTTTTATCATCAATGCCAATATTGAGAAACAGCTATCCAAGAAGAAAAATGTTTCCGTTAAACTCCAGGCCAATGACCTGCTCAATGAAAATATAGGCATCAACAGGAGCGTGTTCGCCAATAGTATCACCGATACCCGCACAAACAGGCTGGGCAGGTACTTCATGGGCACGTTGGTTGTTCGCTTAAATAAATTTCAGGGGAAGGCTGCGTCCATGCAACACCGGACGATCATCATGGGTGGACCGCCACCTCCGGGACATAACTTTTAAGCCGTAAAATTTTCGAGCCTTTCTTTTCAACTTAATACAACAATTTCTGTTTTACATTTACAGTGTAAAAACAACCGATGGCGTATAGTTCAATGGAAGAATGCCTGCTTGACCTTGAAAGGATCGGGCAGCTGGTAAGAATAAAAGAAGAAACGGATCCACACCTTCAGATGGCGGCCATACAATTACGGGTATACGAAGCGGGTGGCCCTGCGCTTTTGTTTGAAAATGTGAAAGGCAGCAAATACAGGGCGGCATCCAACATTTTTGGCACACTCGAAAGAAGCCGCTTTATCTTCCGCGATACTTTGGAAACCGTTCAGCGGTTGATCGACCTTAAAAGCAATCCTGTGCAGGCTTTTAAGCACCCATTGCAAAATATGCATGCAGGTCTTGCTGCATTAAAAGCTTTCCCGTTAAAGAATCCCGTGAGCAAACCTGTACTTGCGCATAATATCAGCATTACGGATCTTCCTCTTATCCAACACTGGCCCAAAGATGGCGGCGCCTTTGTAACCCTGCCACAGGTGTATACGGAGGATGCGGATAAACCCGGCATCATGAACGCCAACCTCGGGATGTACCGCATACAGTTAAACGGTAACGATTACACGCTGAATAAAGAAATTGGTCTACACTACCAGATCCACCGTGGTATTGGCGTTCACCAGGCCAAAGCAAACAAAAAAGGGTTACCCCTTAAAGTGAGCATCTTTGTTGGCGGTCCCCCGGCACATAGCGTGTCTGCAGTGATGCCATTGCCGGAAGGTATCAGCGAGATGACTTTTGCTGGCGTACTCGGCGGTAGACGGTTCCGGTATGTTTACGAAGACGGTTATTGCATCAGCACGGATGCGGACTTCGTGATCACCGGCGAAGTGCACCCCGGGGAGAATAAACCGGAGGGCCCCTTTGGCGATCACCTCGGGTATTACAGCCTTCAACATAATTTCCCGCTGATGAAAGTGCATAAGGTATATGCAAAAAAAAACGGGATCTGGGCATTTACGGTAGTAGGGAGGCCTCCACAGGAAGATACCAGTTTCGGCCAGCTCATTCACGAAATAGCAGGTAATGCGCTACAGCAGGAAATACCCGGCCTTAAAGAAGTGCAGGCTGTAGATGCAGCTGGTGTGCATCCTTTGTTGCTGGCTGTGGGTAGCGAACGTTATACCCCGTATGCGCAAACCAAACAACCTGCTGAACTGCTCACGATTGCCAATCACATATTGGGCACCGGCCAGCTGAGCCTCGCAAAATTTTTATTCATCACCGCGGATGATGAAAACAAGCTCACTACGCATCCCATTGATAAATACCTTGCGTTTGTATTGCAGAGAATAAACCTGGAGCGGGATGTTCATTTTTATACCCATACCACCATCGACACCCTGGATTATTCTGGTACAGGATTGAACACGGGCAGTAAAGTCGTGTTTGCCGCTTATGGCGAGGTGAGGCGTGAGCTGGCTACAACAGTGCCATCACTGTTGCACGAGTTGAAGGGGTTCCAAAATCCCCGGCTTGCTATGCCTGGTGTGCTGGTGCTGCAAACAACCGCCTTTAGTAGTTATGAAACAGCTGCTTCAGAAATGAAATCACTGGATGAACAACTACTGCCGCATCAGGCACTCCTGGAAAACATTCCTATTATCATCATTGCAGATGATGCGGATTTTGTCAGCCAAAAATTAAATAATTTCTTATGGATCGTTTTTACGAGGTGTAATCCATCCCATGATATTTACGGGGTAGGAGCATCCACGCTTCATAAGCACTGGGGTTGCGGGGGACCATTAGTATTGGATGCCAGGATCAAGCCCCATCATGCCCCACCATTAATACGGGATGAAGCGGTGGAAAAAACAGTAGATAAATTGCTTGCGAAAGGTGGAAGCCTGTATGGAATTGGTTAAAGCGGGATTAATTGCTCTGCAAACAACAACCTACTATTTAAGACACCGTTCGTCTATTCGCCGTGACAACAGCGTATTTAATCAAATATTATTTCAGTCTTTACCCCATTTTTCTTTCATATCGTTATATGCATTATTCAGCCGGTTTGTTTTTTCTTGTTGTGGAAGTAATCATCGGGATCGATTTTTTATGAAAACGTTTCAAAACATATGCCTGTATAAATTTTGTTTAACGGCCTGAAAAAATTTACGGAAAGAATTAAACACTCCCGGCAGTGAAAGTAAACTTACTGCGTGCACCGGAAAGAAAACCCGGTCGCCCACACGGTTGTGATATCCGCGGTAAAGATTCCCCAACAACTATTGCCGCCGATAAAATGATTATTTTAGCGCCTCAAATGACTCAGATGAAAGCTACTATTTTTATTGCCATGATTTTCCTGGTGCTTGGCTGCCAGTCCCAGCCGGCTCCCGGTTTGCCTTCCAACAAAGACAATAATAGCCTGCTTTGGGAGATCACCGGCAAAGGCTTGAAAAAACCGAGTTACCTTTTTGGCACTTTTCATATGATGTGCAGGGATGATATTCGATTCAGCAACAACCTGCTCACTGCACTTAAGGATGCGCAGGAAGTTTACTTTGAAATGGACCTTGATGATGCCACCAATACTTTAGGTGCTATGTTTTTTATGAATATGAAAAACGGTCAGACAATCAGGGGGTTGTATACCGAAGAAGAATTTAAAAGGGTAGAAGCGTTTTTCAAGGATTCACTCCATGTGACACTCAGCAGTTTTCAAAAGATGAAACCTTCCTTCCTGGAAGCTTTCCTGTACCCGAAGATGATGCCCTGCAAAAACCTGAGTGGAGTGGAACAGGAATTATTGAAACTTGCCGGGAAAGATCATAAGGAAATAAAAGGTTTTGAAACAATTGCCTTCCAGGCATCTGTTTTCGACAGCATCCCTTATTCCCAGCAGGCAAAAAGCCTTTTGGGCAGTATAGACAGCCTGGCCAAGTACCAGCTATATTTTGATTCGATGATGACGGTTTACAAATCCCAGAAAATCGAAAATATCGAGGCAATGTTTAACAACCCGGAATTTGGTATGCAGGATGGGTTGGAATTTTTACTGGATAAGCGCAACATCAACTGGGTGGAACAACTTAAGGGGATATTACCCGGAAAAAATATTTTCATCGCTGTTGGGGCAGGCCACCTCGTTGGTAATAAAGGATTGATCGGGTTGTTAAGGAAGGAGGGATATTCGTTACGGCCGATAGAGAATAGATAGTCGATGCTTTCCTCGGCGATCGCATAGCTGGCTCTGTTGCAAAAATACTGTTGCAATTTAATTGCAACAAAAAAATTGCAACAGATTATTTGTTGCAATTTTAAAATTTATTAATTTTTGCAACAGAAGCAGGAAGAAGCCCGTACGGACGCGGTGGACCTCCTTCTACCGTCCACCGTCTATTTAATCACCACCTCTTTGATCACCTTCTCCCCAAAGGAATCATTCACCCGTTGGAGTATAATGTCTTTCTGGTACAGTAATTCATTTTTAAGCGGTGCTACAGTGGTGCTGATAAAAAGAGTGGTTCCGATGATCTGGATCTTATCAGTATATTTTGCCACCGTTTTACCCATGATCTGCTCCCATACTTCTTCTATCTGGATAGCCTGGATATAAGTGCGGAACTTGCTGCTCTTTAAAAACTGCTGCATAGCGTCCTGTAATGAAATCTCTCCCATGGGTCAAAGGTAAATTATAATTCGATGATCTGGCCGTCCACATTCAATTGTTCAAATGCAAACTGCAGCCGCTCCCGGTGTGTATCGGTGATAAACACCTGGCCTTCATTTTCATTGCAAACCCAATGAAGTAAATTTTTCATGCGGCTGTCGTCCAGTTTTTCAAACACGTCATCCAGCAAGAGAAGAGGGGCAAAACCTTTATTGGCTTTTATGATCTCGTATTCTGCCAGCTTTAAGGCGAAGAGCAGGCTTTTTCGTTGTCCCTGTGAAGCGATAGCCTTAAAAGGCTGCCTGTTCAGTTCGAAGAACACGTCATCTTTGTGGGGGCCGGCATTGGTTCGTTGCAGGTACATATCTCTTTCCCGGTTCCTGGCGAGTAGTTCTTCAAAACTATTCTGGTGCAGTTTACTTTCATAGATGATGCGCACCTGCTCATCGTTTTCGGCAATCTGCCGGTAAAAATCCTGTACGAGGGGTAGAAAGTTGACAGCAAAACTTTTCCTGCAGGCAAAAACATAATTGCCAGGCCCGGTTAGTTGTTCGTTGATGATCTGCAACAGCACTACATTAATATTTGCTTTTTCTGCAAACTGTTTCAAAAGGCTGTTCCTTTGCAATAAGACTTTATTGTAGATCATCAGCTGTTGTAGGTAGGTGGGATCCAGCTGGCATAAAATGGTATCCACAAGTTTTCTTCTAACTTCACTTCCACCTGTAATGATCTCGATATCATCCGGGGCGATGATCACGGCCGGTAAAAGGCCGATATGTTTTGACAACTTTTCATAAGGCACATCATTCAGGTAAAGTTCTTTTTTTGCCGGGCCACGATTAATACAAACCACCTTCTGCGGTCCCGTATCATTTTGAAAATGTGCCTCAAGCCGGAACCCCTCTTTGCCGAAGCCAATATTGAGCTGGTCTGTACCCGTAAAATAACTTTTGGTAAAACAACAATAATAGATGGCGTCCAGCAGGTTAGTTTTCCCTTTCCCATTAAGGCCACAAATACCCACCACTCTTGAGGGTATCTCAAATGAAGTAAATTCGTAATTTTTAAAATGCGTCACCGATATTTTGGAGAGAAAAAGCATTGGGCTGCAAGTTAAAGCCTTTACAGTTGAAGCAGCAGAGTTTAGGTTTTGGCAGCAGCGGTATTTTTAGCGGGGCAGGAGGCAAAGAGCATAATCGGCACCTGGTAAACTCAATTTTCCGGTTATGAAACTAATTCCTCTTTCTCCCTTATATTTGCAACCTAAAATTTTCAGGATTGGCTACAAAATTTTCAAAGGAAACCTACCTCTACTGGTACGAATTAATGTTGTTACTGCGCCGTTTTGAAGAAAAGACCGGCCAGTTGTACGGAATGCAGAAAATCCGTGGATTCTGTCACCTTTACATCGGCCAGGAAGCTGT
>JAKFCK010000338.1:0-1735 GCA_036676685.1 Chitinophagaceae bacterium
GCGCCTGCCTTCGCCAGTACCGACTCGTAAGCGGCACCAGCTGTGTGGTGTGGTGCTACCGGCCAGCCTACAAATGGGGTATTCACTCGGGCAAGCGTCTCTGGTCCGCGCATACCGGCCCAGTTGCTTTTGTTTAGCTCTTCATTACCGTGCATGATGTTACCGGCAACATACCATTTGCCCGGACGGTTAGTTTCCTTTTTGTACCAGTCGCCTTCCTTCCATGCACTGCCGGGAGAATACATGCTGCGTTGTTCGATACGGGCAAACACTGCGCGCATGTTTTCATTAGTAGCCGGACCCGGTTTGAAATAGTTATTGATAAGATTGATCATTGAAGTTTCATCGCCACCATCTACCGAACGGTGCTGCCAATTGAAAACCACATTGTTCCGGAAATCAAACGGACCTGACATCCCTATGGAAGGATTCCGGGCCGTGTTGCTGGCAAACAGGTTATGATGGAAGGTAGATGGGTTTCCTCCCCAGGTTCCGCCAAAAGCATGCCCTCTGGCATTTAACGCTTCGCTGGAAATAGTCCATTGAACGGTTATATGTTCTGCAGCATCTTTTATTTGTGTGCTTCCGTCTAACGATGGTCGCATGTGGCGGTAGAGCGAAATATTTTCGTCCATTCCCCAGCTTGTAGAACAATGGTCGATAATAATGTGATGATCCGGATTTCCACCTATATTATCATCACCCTGTCCGCCTGTAGGAACGCCTCGACGTACACGCAGGTGGCGGATAATCACATTGTGTGTGTTGATATTAAGCGTTCCGGCAATACAAATACCATCGCCCGGCGCGGATTGGCCGGCAATTGTGATGTCGGGATGATTGATATTGAGATCTCCGTTAATTTTTAGCGTACCTGCAACACGAAAGACAACAGTACGTGGCCCCTGCGTCTCTAAAGCAGCACGAAAACTTCCCGGGCCATTATCGTTAAGATTTGTGACAGCAATAACTTTGCCTCCACGTCCTCCGGTGGTAAACATACCACCTCCCCATGCTCCTGGAAATGCAGGGATAGCACCCTCGGGTAATCGGGTAGGATGTGGAGGTATTTGTCCTGATTCAGGCTGCCCGACAGAATTGTTAATATTTTGTGCATTCGCGCCCTCACCCAGACATAAAAAAGCAAACAAAAGCAAACTCGATGCGAAAACTTGATAGGATCTTTTCATTTTTTTTAAATTCTTATAGAATCTTTTCATTGATTTATAAATTCTACCTGAATATATACGAAAGCCATCTGAATAAGTGTAACATTTACGTTCAACGGGGGATTATGGGGTATCGGTTTGACAGTCTGAAGGCAAGCAGGATTATAAATCTCGTCTGATTTTCTACTTTGTAAGGTTAAGGCTAAACTCACGTTCAGATTGTACGGCTCAAGCGGACTGTCTAAAGAACGCAACTAAAAAACTATGCAGTTAAAAAAAAAGAATGCATAGATATAATGTCAATTAATATTTAAAAGGTTTATGCCTTACTTTGTTGATATTTTCTTTGGATAATTAAAACCATGATAAGATTTATAAAATCCCAAGTTTTGGCATTAGTGCTATGTTTGCTTATTACAAAAAATGTTTCTGCCCAACCCGGCTTCGGCAAAGCGGAGAAAATCAATGCCGATTGGCGTTTTCACCTTGGCGAAACTGACCCTAAAAAAACGATAGATGCACGTGACCGATCCTGGAGATCTATACAGTTGCCCCACGACTGGACC
>JAKFCK010000339.1:0-3821 GCA_036676685.1 Chitinophagaceae bacterium
AGGGGCACAAAAATGTGTGATCCATCTCGTAAAAAAAATAGCCGGCGTGGTTTGGCTAAGGTCTTCCGGTGTAAAGCGTAACGAGGCTGCATGGAAATAGTCCCGTACATGGTCCAGCGCCATGATAACGATGACTAACCCCCGAAGCAGGTCGATCGATTCAATCCTTGGGACTTTTGCAGTAATCGTATTCATTTTATTATTTATAATAATCGCTTTATACCAGGCAGGAAAGTCTAAATCTTGTTACAATTATTTTTTTGCTCCCATGCCGCCGATGATCAGCCAGCCATTGTCAGTCTTCTTCCAGGTGTGCGTTAATTTGAATGTGTATTGTTCCACGACTTCCCCTTTTTCGTTTTTCCATATTTGTGTGGCATCATATAACACGATCACGATGTCGCCAAAAACATTTTCAATATGCCGGGTCAGTTCATAATTGAACGAATCTTTCCTGTCCTTAAACATTGCTGTGATCCAGTTAGTGATATGCTTTTTGCCGCCAATTTTATTGGTGGATGGATAACCAATGAAATTCTCATCCCATAAATTGAGGTATGAATTGAAATCCTTTTCTTTCACATATTTCCAATAGTTCTCTTCCAGTTGCCAGATTTCATTTTTGATTTGTTCTGCGGGTAGGGAAGCTTCACCTACACTATTCACTTCCACCCAATACCCGTCCGGGTCCTGGAAGAAAATTTGTTTGATGCCGTCAGCCCTTATGTTCACAGTATTAAGTTTCCCGGGCCAGTCCGAATAAGGGATATTTAGTTCGGCCAACCTTTTTATAATGGATTCAAATTCATTAGTGGTTAATCCAACGTGAACCGCCTTGTTGGTGACGACATTTTCTTTGATCACAGAGATGAGGTGTAATTCACTGCCATCAGACAGTGCAAACCATCGAATGCCTTCTATGGCAGACCGGTTGGTGATTTCCGGCAACATCAAAATAGATCTGTAAAAGTCCGCAGACCGGTTTACATCTTTTACGGAGAGGGCCAGGTGATTGTAAGAAATTTTAAATGCTTTATTTTCCTGGGCATGCAGGCAGGCGGTAAAAACCATCGCAATGAGCAGGGTTGATATTTTGTTCATATGCAGTTTTTATGGTTTCCCTTTTTTTTAAAATTTTTTCAGGTTGCCGGCCTTTTAAGTTTCCATTGTCATAGAATGGTGGCAAAAACTGAGAGAGACTGCGATGCAGAAAGTCCGATCCTTCTACAACTACTTAGAGCTCTTTATTTCGTTTTATGTGCTTCCATATCTATCTCTATCAACTGGCCAGGTAATGCCAATCCTTTTACTTCCAGCCATGTGCCGGTAGGGAACTGTTTTTTGTAGATGGTATTACGGAAGGAAGAAACGTTGATGAACTCCGCCATATTCGTGGTATAAACATTTTCCACCACTACATCGTCAAAGCTGTACCCATAATGTTGTAATATTTTTGCCAGGTCTTTATAACAGTTTTGCATTTGCTTTTCCATACTGCCAGGTGCTGAAAGGTTGCCTTTGTCATCCATACTTACCGCTCCCGATATTTTAAGATCGTCGCCAATTTTTACGGCATGGGAATAACCATAAACCTTTTCTACTTCGGGGCGTAAGAGGAAATATTCAGGTGTGCCTGAAGGGTTGGTAGTACCGGATGCCTTCGCTTCAGTTTGTGATGCCTCGTGGCATGCCAGGCACAATGCTGAACTTATTAAAAAAAGCATACCGATGGAATATAGCTTTGTCATCTATTAAAGTTTTATGGTGAGGGTATTTTAATATAGTCCCCAAAGGTTTCACCAGCCTTTGAGGACTATACGTCATTTGCCTGGTTTATTTTGAACTTAAATCACTACGTAAAAACAGTAATTCGCTCCAACTGTTTTCCGAAAATTCCGCTACATCTTTAAGGTATTGGTCGAAAGAACCCTCACCGTTTACAGATTCATACACCCCTCTAAAAGGTTTACGAAATCCCGCTGCCCTTTCTTTCAGGCCCTGTTTATAGCGGGTTACCAATGTAAATTGAGATGGTCCCGACGAGCTGGAAGAATAAACAGCCACAGTCGCTCCATTGGCCGCCCATGATTTTCTCAGTTTTTTGATGATGTTTTCTACATTGCCGTACTGTCCCATTTTAGGATAAATATGCGTGATATTAATTTTATCAGAAAAGTCGCCCAATGCTACTGTGCTTAAAGAATCCTGGTAAATAGAATAGCCGCCCGATTGCCTGTCCGTTAAATAGATGGCTACTTTTTTATGCCAGTCTACATTATGTTCCGTACCTAAATCACCCCGGCTGTCTTCTGTTTCCCAACTTGTGGGTCCTTCTGTAATATGGTAGCCTCCCATGTCCGGCCCCGATTGTATGCCGAAAACACGCCAGTGGGCTGTACCCTTGTGGTACTTTTGGGCGTGTTCGGCTAATGCTTTTTCAAATTCAAGCACTTTATCCATTTTCGGGAATACCCGGTGGGTGGAAATCAGGTTTTTGGTTTGGCTTATGGCAAGGATGGGGATGAGCATGCAAAGCAGTAAGATCATTTTTGTCTTGAAACGAAAATTGTTGGTCATTGTAATTTGGTTTATTGGTTTATAAAAAAGAAGGGTTTTGTTTTAGTCGTCCTAAGAAAGAGTGTTTTTTTATTAAGAGGTAAAATTCTGGTAAACAGTTCCTTTTAGTGAGTAATAAATTGTTATAACAATGGACATTTTCCCCTTTTTACCGGATAAATCGTGCATCGGCAGGATTATTTCGTCATTCTAAAGGAAACCGGTTTATTTATTTAAGTCATATCAGGTGAAAGCCCGGGGGACACATTATCTTTATATTAAATGCGGAAGCCATTTACTACACTACCTATTTTTCTTTTATTTTCCTGGGTTTTGCTAACCTTTAGCTGTCCTGCACAAAACCCGCCCGGCTTCGAAACCCTGTCTACATCCCAGGGATTATCGCAGGGGATGGTTTTTGATATCTTACAGGATGCGGAAGGATTTATCTGGGTGGCCACCAAAAACGGGTTAAACCGCTATGATGGTTATGGTTTTAAAGTATTTTCTAACGATCCTTACAATCCCCGTAGCCTGAGCAGCAATACCATCGTGAAATTGTTTGAAGATTCAAAAGGGCGCATCTGGGCCGGAACGGAAAACAGCGGGCTGAATGTGTACGATAAAAAAACCGGGAATTTTTACCGTATCGTACACCAACTGGCGGATGCGGGCAGCATTTCCGGCAATGCCATAAGGTTGATCGAGGGTCTGCCTGATGGAAGGGTACTGGTAGCTACAGACGGTGCGGGTTTAAACGTGGTGGAACTCAAAAAGGAATTTTTTGAGAAGGGCACCAATCCTGTGATTACCCGCCTTGCATTGCCCAATGGTGCGGAAGTATACGGTATGGGCAAAGACGGGAACGGCACTATGTGGATCGGCGGCATAGATAGATCTGTATACAGCTTTAACTCCCTGAAGAATAGTTTTACGCCGTTCAGGAAAGGCCAGCTTTTAAACAACGGCTATCTCACCCCCGATAATAGCCTCTTGATAAACGGAAGCCTTTTTTTATATGACGGTAAAGAAGCGATACCATTATTTGATCCAAACAAAACCGCAGCAGGAAATATTATTTTCAGGCCAAGAGAAGAATTATGGGAGAATTTTCACCGGGAATTGAGTTTTTATGATGTGAGCAAATGGTCACCGGGAAAAAAGCCGGAGTGGAACTTGCAGTTTCCTGAAAGTGCCCGCACAGTCTATCCCTTTATTGTTGACCGGTCCGGAATTTTATGGTCTGGCTCGGTGGGGTATGGCCT
>JAKFCK010000340.1:0-3148 GCA_036676685.1 Chitinophagaceae bacterium
GCATCAGTGTGCGGTGGATCGTACCGGTTTCATCGGATGATATTTTTACCGGGGATTTTGGGTATGGATGGAAACGAATAAAGAACGGGATAACAGACAACTCGCCCTTTAATAAAATCCCTTCTTTGACCCAGGTTGACAATTTTATTATTACCAAAAAAGGAGATTACTGGATAAAAAGCGATGAGAAAGGTTTTTTTCATTATGATCCTGCATCCGGCCGGTTGACGGCACATCCTGAAATAAATAATTACTACGGGGTAGGTGATAAACAACCGATGCTCGAAGACAGCAAGGGCGCTATATGGTTCCCTGGACGTGGTGGTGCATTTACACGACTTCATACAGCCACGGGTAAGACCGATAGTTTTAATATTAATAATAACCCTGCAAGACCCCTATTGCCAAAATCTATCTGTACCGCTTTGTTTGAAGATAAGCAGGGTACTTACTGGATAGGCACCCCGGATGGTTTTGCAAGACTTTTTTTCAATGTTTCTGGGGATCCTGCTCCCGCAGTCCAATGGTATTACAATAACAGCAAAAACCGTAATTCTCTTAACTATAACCATGTATCCTGTTTCATGGATGATCCGTCACAGCCGGAAAAATATTTATGGATAGGTACAAAGGGCGGTGGCCTGAACAGGTTGAATAAAAAAAACGGTGATTTTTTCCAGCTTACTAAAAAAGATGGTTTACCTCATGATGTTGTGTATGGTATTTTACCTGATAATGAAGGCAACTTGTGGGGCAGTACCAATAACGGTATCTTTTGTTTGCTTACCGGTAAAAGCCCCGACAGCAGCAAATGGGAGTTTAGGAATTTTACCAAGGCCTACGGCCTGCAGCATGATGAGTTTAATACAGGGGCCTATGCAAGGCTGCCTAACGGCCAGCTTGCATTTGGCGGCGTAAACGGCTTCAACGTATTTGACCCGAAAGAAATATTGAAGGCCCAGTTTACACCGACAGTGTTTATTACCAATATGCTCATCAACAATGCACCTGTGAGCCCCGGTGACAAATCAGGTGTATTGAAAAGTAATATTGAACAAACAAAAAGTATCACGCTTAATTACCTGCAGGATATTCTCACTTTGGAATTTTCGGCACTTGACTTTACGGCTCCCGGACAAAATAAATACCGCTATCAATTGATCGGCATAGATGAGAATTGGGTGGAAAGCGGCAACAGGCGCTCGGCTACCTACCTGCATCTTCCCTCAGGCAAATACATTTTCAAAGTGCAGGGAAGCAATAGCCAGGGAATATGGAGCTATAAAACCGATGAACTGCAGATAACAGTATTGCCTCCCTGGTGGCGCACCTGGTGGGCTTACGGTGTGTATGCGTTGTTGCTCGGGCTGCTCATAAGAGCCTGGTTTAAATTCAGCGTAAACAGGGCAAAACTTCGCTCCCAGTTAAATTTTGAACAACTGGAAGCAAAACGTGTAAAGGAACTGGATACGATGAAAACCCAACTGTACACAAATATCACCCACGAATTTCGTACACCACTCACCGTTATACTGGGGATGGCACAGCAGGTGATCAGCAAACCGGCAGAATATTTCGATAATGGCATGGCCATGATCATTCGCAACGGGCAGAGCCTGCTGAACCTGGTAAATGAAATGCTTGATCTCTCTAAACTGGAGACCGGTAAAATGCAGTTACAATTGGCAAAAGCAGATATTATTAATTTTCTCCGTTATATCGTAGAGTCTTTTCACTCCCTCGCAGAAAGCCAACAAAAGCAGGTACACTTTTTATCAGAGATAGATTCACTTTACGTGGAATTTGACCAGGAAAAAATAAGGCAGATCGTTTCCAACCTTTTATCCAATGCCTTAAAATTCACACCGGAAAAGGGAAATATATACATCACGGTATTAGAAAATTTGCCGGAGCAAACGGGGCAAAATGCCCACCTTGTCCTCAAGGTTAAAGATACTGGGATCGGCATACCCGAAAACCAGCTGCAGCATATTTTTGACAGGTTCTATCAATTGGATAATAGCCACACCCGTAAGACGGAGGGCACCGGCATTGGTCTTGCACTCACTAAGGAGCTGGTGAAACTGATGGAAGGCGATATTTTCGTAAAAAGTCCGCCAACCGGTGCTAATAAAGGCACGGAATTTATCGTGACACTGCCGCTAAATAGAACATCACCCGGGGAAAAAGAAATTTTTTATGAAGTAAATAGCAATGGCCATTCCACAAATGCGGCAGAACTTCTTACCCCTGCCGTTTTTGAAACAGCAGGAGAAAATGGCCAGGAAAAACCATTGATTTTGCTGGTGGAAGACAATGCCGATGTGGTGGCCTACACCGCATCCTGCCTGCCCGACTATCGCCTTGCTGTGGCCCAGGACGGCAGGGAAGGTTTCGAAATAGCGGTCCAGTTAATTCCCAACCTGGTGATTACCGATGTGATGATGCCCTTTGTAGATGGTTTTGAACTCTGCAGGCAGTTGAGGTGTAATGAACAAACCAGTCATATTCCCATCATCATGCTTACCGCCAAAGCCGATAAAGAAAGCAAGATCGAAGGACTGGAGCAAGGTGCTGATGTGTACCTGGAAAAACCTTTTAACCGGGAGGAACTGCTGGTAAGAATTAAAAAACTCCTGGAAATGCGGAGAACCCTGCAAGACTATTATCTGAAAAAAGCAGGGTTAACGGAGAACGTTTTCCCGGCAGAAATGATCACTGAAACTTTTATTGGTGACAGCAAAATGGAAGATGAGTTCGTGAAAAAAGTAAGAAACGTTATTGAAGATAATCTGGCGGTAGCAGGGTTTACCGTGGAGCAATTATGTAAACTGGTTTTTATGAGCCATTCGCAACTACATCGAAAACTGGAGGCGCTTACGGGGTGTTCGCCCAATAAATTTATTCGCATCATCCTCCTCAATAATGCCAAAGTGTTATTACAAAAAACCCCTAACAGTATAGCATCAATAGCCATGGATTGCGGCTACAGCGATCCTGGATATTTTGCCCGGGTTTTTAAACAGGAGTACGAGGTAACGCCGCAGGAGTGGAGGAGTAGTAATTGACGTATCGCCCGTTTTCTTTACCATCATGGCATAAGCAAATACGAGGTAGCTGTGGGAACAAAAAATTTTCAGTTGTATAT
>JAKFCK010000341.1:0-1955 GCA_036676685.1 Chitinophagaceae bacterium
GGTAAAACTGCTTCGTCCAAAATATTTTGCCGGGATGAAGATGATGAACGACATGATGGACATGAAGGGAAATATGATTGAAATGGACGGTATGAAAATGCAGAACCAGGTGATGGACATGAACACCGTTGTATATCCCGAGATAACGGGGCCGGAAAATTCCGGTGCGAATAAGCATGCTGCTGAGATGGATAATGCTGATTCGTTGAGCCAAATGAACCATGCCGCCCATGGCATGGAAGCTATGGCAAATAGTACAGACATTGTTTCCTTGAATTATACGATGTTGCGGGCACCGGAAAAAACTACGTTGCCCCCCGGGCCACTGAAAGAACTAAAATTTGACCTTACTGGTAATATGAACCGCTATGTGTGGAGCCTGGATAATAAAGTGATTTCGGAAACGGACAGGATACTCATTAAAAAAGGAGAAAATGTAAGGATCATCCTTTTCAATAACAGCATGATGCGTCACCCGATGCACCTGCACGGGCACGATTTCAGGTTGCTCAGCGATCAAGGGGAATATGCTATCATGAAAAATATCATTGATATCATGCCCATGGAAAGGGATACTATTGAATTTGCTGCAAATGAGGCCGGTGGCGATTGGTTTTTCCATTGCCATATTTTGTACCACATGATGAGCGGAATGGGCAGGGTTTTCAGTTATGATAACCCGCTGGTTGAGAAAACAGATATAACGGATCCAAAACTTGCCAGGCGTAGGTTAAATGCGGATGACAGGGCTTTTCACCTGATGGGAACAGTGGGCCTGGAGAGCAATGGCAGCGATGGTGAATTGATGCTGGCAAATACCCGTTACCGTATTTCTACAGAATGGCGCCTTGGCATCAAATCGCATCACGGCAATGAAAGCGAAACTTATATTGGACGATACCTGGGAAGAATGCAGTGGTGGTTCCCTTTCATTGGTTTCGATTATCATTACAATAACCGGAGGAACGAATCCGAAAAAAACTTCTTTGGCCAGTTAAGCAATCAAACCAACAGGAAAGCTTTTGTAGCGGGTGTTCAATACACACTTCCCATGTTGGTTACTGCAGAAGCGAGGGTAGACAGTAAGGGAAAACTTCGTTTTCAACTGATGCGGGAAGATGTGCCACTCACACCGAGGCTAAGGTTTAATGTGTCAGGTAACACGGATATGGAATACATGGCAGGGTTTCGTTACATTCTCACCAAATATTTTAATTTGTCTACCCATTACGACAGCGATATGGGTTTTGGGGCAGGAATTACCCTTACCTATTAGGCACAATAATTTGGGCATTCCACAGGGTTAAAACTTCCTTTGTACCGGATCGTGGGGAATTTGGCTACAGCAAAGGCGGCATGCCGGATGCGAAAAATTGTCAATATTATCGGCTCAGGGAGCACTGTAAAAAACTTAAATAAATATTTTGCAGGAAACATTTTACCCTTATCTTTGCCATCCGAAAACGAAAAAGGGAGTTTAGCTCAGTTGGTTTAGAGCATCTGCCTTACAAGCAGAGGGTCGGCGGTTCGACCCCGTCAACTCCCACAAATAACCATAATGGTTTCCTGAAATATGGAAACCATTTTTGTAAAGGCAAGTAAAAAGTTGGAAAAGCTGAAAACTGATTGGTTTAGAGCATCCCGACTCATAAGTCGGGAGGGTCGGCGGTTCGACCCCGTCAACTCCCACAAATAGCCATAATGGTTTCCTGAAATATGGAAACCATTTTTGTTTTCCCTTCCTCCAGGACCGCCGCACCATAATCTTTTTTTTATGTGGACGTTTTACATCTTATATTCTGCAAGCCTGGACAAATTTTATATTGGTTACACAGGGGATCAACTATCAGAAAGGCTTCGAAGGCACAATAGCAATCATAAAGGCTTTACCGGCGGTTTAGGAGACTGGGTGCTAAAATATGACGAAGTTTTTCCCACAAAACAAGATGCCAGTA
>JAKFCK010000342.1:0-8589 GCA_036676685.1 Chitinophagaceae bacterium
AATCAATATTTTTGTAAACAATAAACCACTCGCTGCTATGGGGCTGTGAGTGGACTCCTCCCTTTAGGGAGGTTGGGAGGTTTTTTCTTTATGCTTAATTGGATAACCGCAAATCAACAGATCATCTACATCGTGATCCTTATGATTTTTGTGGGTATAGAAGTGATAGGCCGTGTGCCCAGTGTTCTTCATACACCGCTGATGAGTGGAGCAAATGCTATACATGGGGTGGTAATAATCGGGGCTATTATCGTGATGGGCCAGGCGGAAACCGATAATTTCCTTGCGCTGATCTTAGGGTTCCTTGCGGTGATACTGGGAACATTAAATGTGGTGGGAGGTTTTGTGGTAACAGACAGGATGCTGGAGATGTTTAAGAAGAAAAAGTGACAGGAATTACAGGAATTACACGAGTTACACGAAATATGATGGTCTTCTTTCTTAGCAGCTTTTCGTGAAATTTAAAACAGATTATATTTTTAGCATGGAAATAAACATACTTACCATTTGTTACCTCATCGGGAGTATCACATTTATACTGGGTCTTAAAATGCTCTCAAACCCCGCCACAGCACGTAAAGGAAACCTGGTGGCAGCAGCAGGTATGACCATAGCGATCCTTGGTACTATTTTTTTATATACAGACGAAGCCGGTAATGGGTTACACAATCATCTATGGATATTTGGCGGCCTTGCTATCGGCGGAGTTATCGGCACACTTGCGGCAAAAAAAGTGAAGATGACGGCGATGCCGGAGATGGTGAGTTTATTTAACGGTATGGGGGGCGCCTGTGCTGCACTGATATCCTTGGTGGAATTTAACCATCTCAGTCATGAAATACAACTAACAGGCATCAGCGGAGGGCATGAGGGAAAGGTATTGATTATTGCCCTGGGACTGATCATCGGTAGTGTATCCTTTGCCGGTAGTATGATCGCCTGGGGAAAATTGAATGGTAAAGTAAAAGACTTCAGTTTTACCGGGCAAAATATCCTTAACCTGATTTTCCTTGCACTTGCGCTGGCAGCCGCAGCCTGGCTGGTTATTGATCCGACGCAGGCTTACCTGTTGTATGTCATATTTGTTTTATCACTATTATACGGTGTTTTATTTGTAATGCCGATCGGTGGCGCAGACATGCCCGTTGTAATTTCACTACTCAATAGTTTTACCGGTGTGGCAGCGGCTTTCGGGGGTTTTTTATACGATAATAAAGTGATGCTCACAGGTGGTATCCTGGTTGGTGCGGCAGGCACATTGCTTACCATGCTGATGTGCAAAGCCATGAACCGCTCATTAAAGAATGTTTTGATCGGTTCCTTCGGCGGCAATAAAACCGGTGCCGCCCATGATGGGGGCGAGCAGGGCGGCCATTACAAGGAAATTACCCTGAGCGATGCATCTATGCTCATGAGTTATGCAAACAAAGTCATCATCGTTCCAGGTTATGGCCTTGCTGTAGCCCAGGCGCAGCACGTTTGTCATGAACTGGAAAAAATACTCAATGAAAAAGGGGTGGAAGTTATTTATGCGATCCACCCGGTGGCTGGGCGTATGCCGGGCCATATGAATGTATTGCTTGCGGAAGCAGATGTGTCTTATGAAAAACTCCAGGAGATGGAACAGGTTAACGAAGAATTTAAAACAGCTGACCTTGTATTAATATTGGGTGCCAATGACGTAGTGAACCCAGCCGCTAAAAATGATCCCGCTTCACCAATCTACGGAATGCCTATATTGGAAGTTGAACTTGCCAAAAACGTGATCGTAAATAAACGAAGCATGAAGCCAGGTTATGCGGGTATCGAGAACGACCTGTTCTACCGGCCCAAAACGTCTATGTTGTTCGGGGATGCAAAAAAGGTTTTACAGGATCTTTGTGCAGAAATAAAAACGGTTTAACGCGTCTGCAACTATCGTTTATTTTTCCAGGAAATCCCGAACCAGTTTAAATGTAGCAGGCTGTTCCTCTACCTGCGGGTTGTGACCGCTTTTTTCAAACATTACAAATTGAGCCTGCGGACAATACTCCTTAAATTTTATCTGCATCCGGGGCACGGCTACCCTGTCGTACCTGCCAGCTATGATCAATACCGGCATGGTTAAACTCTTCAGGTCCTTCCTGAAATCAAAATTCCCAATATCATTGCCTACGATAAAGTCACCGTCCCGGCCCACCATCTGGTAGTATAAGGCGCTGTTGAACACATTAGGATAAGGCTGGCTTCGCCTGCGGATAAAGTTGGTTGGATTGTATGCATACAAAAAACCATAAGGTACCCGTCCATAAATTTCCTGGTGCAGCGCATCGCTCGACACCATACCCTGCTCCCTTATTTTCATGAGTGTATCCCACACTTCCGGGTAATTGGTTTTTATCTCATGGTTACTGTTGTCGTCATTTTCCTGCCACATCAAAAAACTATGAAAACCATTGGCGATAATGAGGTGGCTGGTATGCTGCCCGTACTTTAATGCATATCCCTGTGCCACCAGGCTACCGTAAGAATGACCATACAGGCTTATTTTATCCAGGCCCATAGCTTTCCTTAGTCCCTCAAGGTCTTCGATATCTCTTTCCAGCGAATACTCTTTCACATTTTTGGCTGTATCAGATTGTCCTCTTCCGAAAGCATCAAAATATACCACCCGGATATTTGAGTTTACGGCGAGTGAGTCCATGATCCTGTAGCCTATATGGCTGCTGCCCGGTCCACCCGGTATAATGACTAATGGTGCACCTTTGCCAACAGTTACTGTGTAAAGCCTCGCGCCGTTTACATTATAATATTTTCCGCCGGTGCGGCTGTCAGGAAATGGTTGCGCCATTACGCAGCAGCTGATAGGGAACAAAACCAACAGAAAAAAAAGCTTTTTCATGAGCAGATAATTAATTTTGAAAGAAACCAAATATAAATACTTGTCCCAACAAATACCTTCGGAACTCCTGTTATCCCTGCAAACCGCAAAGGGTTTTGATGAGAAGGCTTTTGTAGATGTTCACCGGTCAGGAAAGCAGGTAGTGTCTATCCGTGTGAACCCTTCAAAATATTCGCCCGGGATAGTTACAGCAAACCCGGCATTTATTTTTGAAGACAAAGTGCCGTGGAGCCAGGCTGGTTATTATCTTAAGGAAAGACCCTCTTTCACCCTTGACCCATTGTTTCATGCCGGGGTGTATTATGTCCAGGAAGCCAGCAGTATGTTCCTGGAAGAAGCTATCCGTCAAAGCTGCGATCTTAACCAGCCCTTACGCGTGCTTGATCTTTGCGCAGCACCGGGTGGAAAGTCAACCCTGGTACAATCGATTATATCTGCAGAAAGCTTATTGGTAAGCAACGAGGTGATAAAAGTCCGCGCCAATATCCTTGCAGAGAATATCACTAAGTGGGGCGCTGCAAACGTGGTGGTCACCAACAATGACGCCCGTGACTTTCAAAGGCTACCGGAATTTTTTGATGTGATTGTAGTGGATGCGCCATGTAGTGGCAGTGGGCTCTTCAGGAAGGACCCGGATGCCATTGATGAATGGAGCCTGGGCAATGTTGCCCTCTGCAGGGAACGGCAGCAGAGAATTTTATCTGATGTAATGGACACGCTCCGGCCAGGAGGTGTTTTAATTTATTCTACGTGTTCTTATTCTCTGGAAGAAGATGAACACGTAAGTGACTGGCTTTTAGCCAACCAACCTTTGGAGAGTTTACCACTTGCGATCGGGGGGCAAACCGGTATTGTTGAGACCATTTCAGCGCAACAGGGTGCTTACGGTTATCGTTTTTATCCCGACAAAGTGAGGGGGGAAGGATTTTTTATCGCCATATTTAGAAAATCGGGCCACCGTTCCCAGCAGAAAGAAATAAAGTTTAAGCTAAAACCAGGCGTATTAAATAAAGCGGAGTTGGAAACAGCCAGGTCTTATATACAAAATCCGGGGAATTATACGTTTATAAAATGGAGTGACGAGGTTTTGGTAATCCCGTCTGCCATATACGAAGCTTTTTTACAATTGCAGGCTACATTATATATAAAAAAAGCAGGCGTAAAACTGGGCACCATAATCCGCGATGAACTGGTGCCTGATCATGAATTAACCCTGAGTGTAATGTGCTCAGGAAAGGTCCCCGGGGTAGAAGTAGATGAATCTACAGCGTTAGATTTTTTGCGCAGGAAAGATATTATAATAAATGCTGATGCCAGGGGTTGGGCCACTATAAAATACAGGAATGTTGCACTTGGTTTAGTAAAAATACTGCCTAACCGCATCAATAATTACTATCCCAGGGAGTGGAGAATTCTTAACAAGTAGGGCTGTATTTGTACCAACTTATTTCCGCATCTTTGTAAACACTAGTTAATATGAAAAATTTAATTGCGTTTGTCATTTTTTTAATGCCGCTGTTCGCTTCGGCGCAAACTACGCATACAGTGGCTGCAAAGGAAAGTTTGTTTTCTATTGGCAGGTTATACAATGTACATCCCCGTGAACTGGCTGCTTATAACAATATACCTTTTGAAGTGGGACTTACCATTGGCCAGGTCCTTAAGATACCTGCAAAAGGAACTATGGCACTGCCATCAACAACAGTGCCTGCTAAAACAGAGCCGGCCAAACCTGTTGTCACAAAGGCCACATATCCTGTCTATCATACCGTTGCAAAAAAAGAAGGTTTATATAGTATCAGCAAAAGATATAATGTCACTATTGATGATATAAAAAAATGGAATAACCTGGATAGCGATGCACTGAATGAAGGCATGAACCTGGTCGTGGGTTATTCTTCAACAGCCTCAGCCGAACCTGTCGCAAAAAAACAAGAAACGGTAAAAGTTGCGGAGACAATAACTATTGCGAAAGATCAAACAAGGGCGGCTAACCAGAACATGTCTGTAAACCGTGGTGCCGCTAATTTTAACGGGGGTTATTTTAAATCCAGTTACCTTAAACAAATGGCTGCCAAACATGTGACCGAGGATAGAGGCATGGCAGGCGTTTTTAAAAGTACAAGTGGCTGGGAAGATGGAAAATATTATTGCCTGCATAATTCTGCTCCGGCAGGGTCATTCATAAAGATCACCAATCCTGCTACACAAAAATCCGTGTATGCGAAAGTTTTGGATCTGATACCTGACCTGAAACAAAATTCCGGGATCATTATCCGGATCAGTAATGCTGCGGCATCTGAGCTTGGTGCCGCCGCGGGCGCTAATTTTGAATGTTCTCTCCAGTTTTAGACTGTCCCTGGTTCCTCAGGCTGCTGCATTAGTGATATGGTAATAGCCTTTCGCTTTGTCCATTGCTGTTTGTATCAAAGGGTGTCAGGAAGAAATTTATCCCTTTGAAGTCCTGCGAAGTTTTTGTTCCTTTAATGGCGGCATTAGCGCAGGCCATCATGACACCCGAAAAAAAACTAAAGGTCCAGAATATTCTGCTCATCATTTGTGTGGGGCTGACCTTTGGTTTGGTTTACAACTTTTTGTTTTATCCTCATTCCCTCACTGAATTTTTGGAGGCGGGTATTATTAGTATTTTAATAGGACTGATGGTGGGCATTCTGGAAGAGTTTGTTTTTAAAAAGTTGTTTCAGTCCATTTCTTTTCTGTCTGTGCTTATTATCCGGTCTGTTCTATATGCACTCCTCACCAGTATTATTTTGTGCCTGGTGCTATCGATCGAGATATCCATCACCCAAAATATAAGTTATACCGCAGCCGTTGTTCAGTACCTGTATAGCCCATTATTTCAGCGGGATTTCCTGTTTACTTCCCTGTTTATCATCTTAATCATATTTATTTCGCAGATCACTTTATTAATTGGCAGGCCCAATTTTTTCAGGTTGCTCCTCGGCTTTTACCATCAGCCACACGAAGTGACCAGGATCTTCATGTTTGTTGACTTAACGGGTTCTACAGCGATAGCGGAAAAGCTAAGCAACACGGCGTTTAGTGCATTTATCAAAGACTATTTTTATGATGTGTCTGATGCTATTATGATGTACAAGGGCGAGATCTACCAATACATTGGCGATGAGGTTATCGTGGTATGGCCAATCAGGAAAGCAAACATGGATTGTATCAGGAGCTTTTTTAAAATGATGGAAATAATCCAGCGCAACAAAGCTGTTTACTTGTCTAAATATGGGATAGTGCCCGAGTTCAAAGCGGCTATACATGGCGGCCCGGTTATAGTAACATCAGTGGGAAAACAAAAAAAAGAGATCGTATACCATGGTGATGTGTTGAATACAGCCGCAAGAATTGAAAAAAAATGCAATGAGTTACAGGAGAAATTATTGATCTCCGGGGATATGCTGAATTACCTTAATCCGGGAAACGGCTTCTGCATAGAAGAAAAGGGCGAGATAGCCTTAAGGGGAAAGGCAAATAAACTTAGCCTTTTCGGGGTGAGAGTAATAGCCGGCCAGGGCAATGGCGCTCACCCTGCCTGAGATGCCTGCATTGATTACACGAACCTGTATCCCCGCAAAAAATCTTCCACCCGCATTCTTTTTTTACCTTCCAGTTGCAGGTCCAGCACACTGATGTAACCATCAGCACAGGCAAATTGCAGAAATGTTCTGCCATCGGTTTCAAAATCGCCCGCGGCAACCGTTGGTACTTTTTTTGTTTTAATAACTTTATATATTTTTAACTTCTTACCCTGCAGAAAAGTAAATGCAGCGGGGTAGGGAGAGAGACCACGTATTAAGTTAAATACTTCAATGACGGGTTTTGTAAAATCTATACGACAGGTTTCGGTGAATATTTTTGGAGCGTGTTTTAAGGTGGAATGGGGATGAGTGAAGGTTGTGGCAGATTGCTCCTTTTTGTCGTGCGAAACTGCATCTTTTGACCATTCACTATTCACTATTGACTTATTCACTATTGACTCCTGTGAGATTTCCGCCAAAGATCCGTCCGCCAATCCTTTCACCGTTTTCAACAGCACTTCCGCACCGATTTTTTTCATCCGGTCATGTACTTCACCAACAGTTTCTTCTTCCCCGATGGCAAATTTTTCCTGGAGTAAAATATCCCCGGTGTCAATTTCTTGTTTCAGTTTAAATGTGGTCACGCCTGTTTCTTTTTCCCCGTTGATCACGGCCCAGTTAATAGGTGCTGCGCCGCGATACTGGGGTAATAAAGAACCGTGAAGGTTAATCGAACCCATCGGCGGCATATTCCATACTGCTTCCGGCAACATACGAAATGCCACAACAATTTGCAGGTCTGCATGAAGTGATTTTAATTCTGCTAAAAATTCAGGGTTCTTTAATTTTTCGGGTTGCAGAATATGCAGGTGATTTTCTACGGCATATTTTTTTACGGCGCTTTGCTGCAGCGTCATCCCACGTCCACCGGGTTTGTCGGGAGCTGTGATGATACCTACAATATTGCAGCCCGCTTTCACCAAAGCATCAAGTGAGGCTACAGCAAAATCGGGCGTGCCCATAAAAACGATCCTGAGTGATGTAAAATCCGGCATGGTTGCAAAAGTACAGATTGAAATCGTAAACCACCAGGCCGGTTCTGACCATAAGCCGGAGTTACTCAAAATCCTTGTACAGCAAATATTTTTTGCGGATAACCTTAAAGGCTGCCAGGCCTGGTTGCCAGCTCTGCCTGATCTCTGCCTCCGATTTCCCTGCTTTGATCTGCTGCTGAAAAATATCGTTGCCGGCCAGTTTGTCGATGAAATTGTTTTTCAGGAAAAAGCTGTCTTTTCCTGGAAACAGTTTATACGCTTCGATGAAATAACGGAGTTGGATCTTATTGCCCACTTTTTTGAGCACTGCCTCTTTGCTGCCCGATAGATCCCAGCCATAACATTTAAGATAAAAATTCTTGCTGCTTTTTGCACCGGCATTTGGTTTGGGCGTAAAAGAAAAAAGATTTTTCGGCATAGCGGGGTGGCCAAAATACTGGAAGGGTTTACCTGTCCCTCTGCCTTCGCTAAACACTGTGCCTTCAAACAAACAGGTGGAAGGGTACCAGTAAATGCTTTGCATTTCTTTTAGATTTGGCGATGGCATTACCGGCAGATCGTATAATGTACTGTGATCGTAATTTTTATTTTTAATTACTGTTACATGAAACGGCGTGTCTGCAGTTGGTTTTGTGGTAATGTTATAATCATGAATTTTATTTGCTTTTTCACTCAACCATTTTTCACCGGTAAGCATCAGGGCATATTCCCCGATAGTCATACCATGAACGATAGGTATGGGTTGCATGCCTATAAAACTTTTAAATTTTTTATCCAGCACCGGCCCATCTACATAAAAACCATTCGGATTCGGCCTATCCAGGATCATCAAAGGTTTATGATTTTCAAGGCAGGCTTCCAGCATATATTCAAGGGAAGATATATAGGTGTAAAACCTTACCCCGACATCCTGTATGTCAAATATCACCACGTCTACGCCGATAAAATCTGCCGGTGTTGGTTTTTTGTGATTGCCGTACAAACTGATAATGGGTACCCCTGTTTTCTTGTCCGTCATATCACCTACGTGTTCGCCTGCGTCTGCGCATGGGCACTAAGACCTGGCAGTCCCGCTATCCCATCGACCCCTTCGTCGGCGGCGTGC
>JAKFCK010000343.1:0-3172 GCA_036676685.1 Chitinophagaceae bacterium
GTTGATCATCAGCACTGATATCACCGAAAAGGTAGAGATGGAACGAGCACTGAACTCAAGTGAAAAACGTTTCAGGGCTATGGTGCAGGAGGGGTCTGATCTGATCAATATCCTGGATATGAACGGCGCATACATCTACGCAAGCCCTGCCTCAGCGGCCATGTTCGGCAAGCAACATGAGGAAATCATCGGTTCTTATGCGATGCATTTTATCCATGAAGATGATCAGGAAGCGATCGGCGGGTCATGGGTGAAATAAGCACAACCCGGCGGGTTCAAACTTCGCCTTAACTAGTCCTGGCGAAATTTCACCCTATTAATTATCTTACCGAAGGATAATTAATTCTGAACTCTAAATTATTAACCTTCATATCATGAATGTCTTTCAAAAGCTTTCCCTCTTTTTTTTGCTCGTTATTACCATACCTGCTTTTAGCCAAAACAAAATCCAACTAAAATCCCCGGATGGCCAGGTAGTTTTTTCATTTGAATTAACAAAAAAAGCGCCGGTTTATAGTGTAGCTTACAAAGGAAAAACACTGTTAAGAGATTCAGAGATGAGCCTTACATTTAAAGAAAATGGTGCTTTTAAGGCCAACCTTGAAGCTTTAAAACCCCGCTTTCGCGAAGTAGACGTAAATTACGATCTTGTGGTGGGTAAGGCAAAAACAGTAAGGGATCATCACAATGAAGTTTCTATTCCCCTGGCTGAAAGTATGGGGGCAAGGCGGCAAATAAATCTTGTGGTCAGGGCTTTTAATGATGGGTTAGCCTTTCGGTATGAGTTTCCCGAACAAAAAAACTGGAAATCATACACCCTGACCGATGAAAACAGCACCTTCAATATAGAAGGCAACCCGGTTGTCCGTACGTTGTTTTTCGATAATTACAATACCAGTCATGAAAGCCTTTACCACAAACTGCCTTTAAGCGAGATTAAAGCCGATACCTTGATGGATATACCCGCATTGTTTGAGTTTCCGGGGAAAATTTTCATGGCCATCACCGAAGCTAATCTGCGAAACTACGCAGGGATGTATCTGACGAAAAAAAATGGTGTGCTCCAAAGTCAGCTCTCGCCATTGCAGGGTCAAAATGAAGTAAAAGTAAAGGCGGTGTTGCCGCATCGCAGCCCCTGGCGGGTGATGATGATCAGCGACCGGGTGGGAGCGTTAATCGAATCTAATATTTTGACCAGTCTGAACGAGCCCACAGAAATAAAAGACCTCTCATGGCTCAAACCCGGCAAAACCTCCTTTCATTGGTGGAACGGCGATATCACGCCCGACACCACATTTGCCCCCGGTGTCAATTTTGACACGAATAAATACTATATAGATTTTTGCGCACGCAACCAGATAGAATACCATTCAGTGATCGGGTACGGCGGCTTTGCCTGGTATCAAAGCGATGCGCCCGGTTATGGCGAAGTTGGACCTAACACGATTACGGATGTTACCAAAACAGTGGCCAGCCTGGATATGCAGCAGGTTTGTGATTATGCCAAACAAAAAGGGGTTGGTATTCATGTATGGGTACATTGGAAAGCCCTATATCCGCAACTGGATGAAGCTTTTGAACAATTTGCAAAGTGGGGAATCAAAGGAATGATGGTTGATTTCCTGGATCGCGATGATCAGGAAATGGTAAACATACAAGAAGAGATATTAAAAAAGGCCGCTGAACACAGGCTGTTTATCCAGTTTCATGGAGCTTATAAACCGACCGGCTTACACCGCACTTACCCCAACGAATTTACCCGCGAAGGAACGCACAACTATGAGCAAAACAAATGGAGCGCAGAAGGGATAAGTCCTGACCACGACATTGATATACCGTTCACCCGGATGCTTGCGGGAGCTACAGATTATCATTTGGGCGGGTTCAGGGCAGTTGCCAATCCTGAATTTAAAACGCAACTCACCCGCCCCCTGATGGCAGGCACACGCTGCCATATGCTGGCGATGTATGTGGTATTGGAAAGCTATTTAACTATGGTAGCAGACTATCCATCCGCTTACGAAGGCCAGCCAGGCTTTGAGTTTTTACAAAATGTACCAACAAGCTGGGACGAAACGGTAGTTCCCGATGCCCAGGTGGGGGATTACATAACTATCGCAAGTCGTAAAGGAACTGACTGGTATGTAGGTTCAATAAACAACAGCAAAGCCCGGGAAATAAAAGTGTCATTAGGTTTTTTACCGCCAGGAAACTATAGAGCCGAACTTTACACCGATGGCGGGGATGCCGAAAAAAACCCGAACCATTTAACCAAACAAGTTAAATCAGTGACCAGGGCAGATGTGCTGGCTCTGAAATTAGCGGCTGGCGGTGGCCAGGTCATGCGGATAACGAAGCTGTGAACTATCATTTTGCGAAATACTCCGAAGGAGCGGAGTAAATGGATTTCCAGCTCATAAGGCAGGGAAAATGCGAAGCAAAGCCTACTACCTGCTGACTTTAAAAGCGACAAACGCAAATTGTCGATTGTTTTTTTGGCTTGAATGGTCTCCCTCCGGTCGGCATTCGGTCACCTTTTTTTCCTGTTGAAAAAGAGACACCCGCGGTAGCGACTGAAGAAGTTAACCTCCAGGCTGTGGCCTCGTCATAATCGAAATTGCCATAGCAGAAACACATGCTATTATGGAATCTTTTTATTGTAAATTCATAGTATACTTTATACCACTTCTAGCCCTATTTATTACTAATTAGCTTGCTTTGACATTCAACCATAGAACGCTAATCTAAACTCTGCAACTCTTTTTACTTACTGCCATGAAATCATCTGCCAAATTGCTATCTGCGGTATTTCCATGTTTGCTTGCAGGATTTGG
This sequence comes from Chitinophagaceae bacterium, assembly GCA_036676685.1. GTDB lineage: Bacteria > Bacteroidota > Bacteroidia > Chitinophagales > Chitinophagaceae > Ferruginibacter. The sequence goes on from JAKFCK010000343.1 coordinate 2,835, forward strand.
GATAATGTTTAATGAAGATCTATTTTCAAGATCTGACAATTTAAGCAAACCCGAATCCTACAGGTATAAAATTTTCAGAACTACCGACAACACATATGGCTACGATATTTTAATCAATGAAAAATTATTTTACAATTAATTTTTGGCTGTATGTTTTGCCATCTACAATTGTACTTACAAAATAAATACCTGTATTATAAGCAGAGATATCTAATTTCATAGTGTTGCTTCCTGCTGCAATATTTTTATCCATTGCAGTAATTGCTTGTCCAACCATATTGTAAACAGTAATGTTAGCTTTTGTTGCTTTAGTTGAATTTAAAACTAAACTTACAGAA
>JAKFCK010000344.1:0-7927 GCA_036676685.1 Chitinophagaceae bacterium
GGAGCAATTCAATCAAATCTTTTTTACTACAAAGAGGATGCCCCTACGGAGCAATTCTATTGCTACAAAGAGGCTGCTCCTACGGAGCAATTCAATCAAATTTGCGGCGGCGCGTGCGACCTTTACTTGCTTCATTTAAAATTGTCAAAGAAATATTCGAAGTTTGTTTATCGTAGCTGGTATTGCTAAAGCTCAAAAATATATACTCCTATCAACCAAACAGGTCTATTTAATAAATAATGCTTTTAGTTCTTCAGCATCTTCGGGTTTCATCTTTCCGCCAAGTATCAATCTTAATTGCCTTCTCCTGAGCGCCCCCTCAAACAATTTTATTTCCTCTTCTGTTTCCGGTATTAGTGGGTTCACCGGCCGCGACTTACCATTGGGGTCAAGGGCTACGAAAGTATAATAAGCTTCATTGCTTTTGTATTTGTATTGCTGTATAGCATCTTCCCCCCATACCTTCATATGCACTTCCATGCTCGTGGTAAATGCACGGGTAACTTTTGCTTCAATATGTACCACGTTACCAATCCTGATCGGCGTTTCAAAAGAAATATTGTCAACAGATGCTGTTACTACGGGCGCCGCACAATGTTTCATAGCTGCAAGGGCTGCGGCAATATCCATCCAGTACATCAGCCGGCCGCCCATCAGGTTGCCAAAATTGTTGGTGTCATTGGGTAATACTAATTCCGTCATTACCACCAGCGACTCACTTGGTTTTTTCTCCATATAAAAAAATATCGGCAAAGATAAAGGAACAGCACCCATTTATTAAGTCACGCGGAAAGGGGTGTAGTGCATTTTTTGCTGATCACTGGTTTTCTAAACAAAACACCGGGATGCTTGTTTCAACTAATAAATCAAGACTATGCAAGCGTTAAAAGGAAAAAATATTTTATTGGTGGGTGCTACAGGGAGTATTGGTTCGGCAACAGCAAAACTGCTTGCGGGTAGCGGCGCCAACTTGTTTTTAGCGGGAAGGAATGGGGAGAAATTAAACAACGTCGCCCGGGATTGTGCGGTTTCACCGGACCAAACCTTTGTGTTGGATATCTCTGATGCAGCCCAGGTAGAGTTATTAAAAGAAAAATATTTTTCCAGCTTTGCGGGGATCGATATTCTGGTAAATGCAGCGGGGATCGGCATCATCAAACCTGTTGATGCACTTACAGGAGATGATTTTTTAAAAAGCCTACAGTATAATTTATTTGCCCCCTTTCTCCTGGTCAAGGCATTTTTGCCGGCAATGAAAGCAACTAAAACAGGCCTCATTATAAACATCCCCGGGGTGCTGGGGAAAGTGCCTATGGCGGGTGCAGCAGCTTACAGCGCCAGCAAATACGGGCTCGTGGGGATGATGCAAAGTATCAGGGAAGAACTGAAACGAACAGACATCAGGATCACCAATTTATTTTTAGGCGGTGTTGATTCTGCATTCTGGGATACCATAGACCTGAAAGTGCAGCGGGAGAAAATGATCAGGGCAGAAGAGGCTGCAAAAGCTATCTGGTTCCTTTGCCAGCAACCTTCCAGTGCAGTGGTGAGTGAAATGGTATTACAGCCCTTCAATCACCAGGCTATCTGATAAGAATCATACCGGTATATTTGGTAGTTCGTTTTGTATTTCTGAATTTCGGCTTTCCAACTTGCTTTATATGATATCATTTGATAATACCGAATATGCCTTCGCCTATAAAACCACTGAAGAACTAAAAAAATCCCGTTTTCTTTTTTCCGCTATGGGCAAACCCTTCCTGCTTAAGTTAGGTTTATCCCTGATGCCTGTCGCCATAGACTGGAAACTCCCGATGACAAAACCGGTGATCAGGAAAACAATTTTTCGCCAATTCGTGGGAGGAGAAACACTGGAGCAAACCGCCCGTGTCGCGAATAAACTCGAAAAATACAATGTGCAGGTGATACTCGATTACGGCGTGGAAGGTGGCGCAGATGGCGAAAAAGGTTTTGAAGCGTCCACCGATGAATTTATCAAAGTGATCAATTACGCGGCTACCCAGCATAATATTCCTTTCATGAGTATTAAATACACCGGTCTGGTGCGTTTTGGCTTGCTGGAAAAACTGGATGCCGCTATGCATACCAGTGAGGGAACCCTCATGAAGAGGTATTCCAAAGCTGTGGAAGAATTACCTGCTGCAGAAAAAGAAGAATGGCAGCGCGCAGTAAACCGGCTCCAAAAAATATGCGAGACCGGTTTTGCAAAAAAAATAGGCGTGCTCGTAGATGCCGAAGAAACCTGGATCCAGGACCCGGTGGATGCGATCACCATCCTGATGATGGACACCTTTAACAAAGAAAGGGTAGTGGTGTACAATACCCTGCAACTGTACCGGCATGACAGGCTTGCATTTTTAAAAGAAAGTTATAACGCAGCCATCGAAAGAAATTTTGTGCTTGGCGCAAAATTGGTACGGGGTGCTTACATGGATAAAGAGCGTAAGCGTGCAGCAGAACTCGGCTACCCGTCACCGATACAACCTGATAAACAATCCTGCGACAAAGATTATAATGATGCCATTGAATTTTGTGTTGATCACCTGGACAATATCGCGGTGATCGTAGCTTCCCATAATGAATTCAGTAATTTGTACACGACCCGCCTGCTGGATGAAAAAGGGCTACCGCATAATCACCCACACGTTCATTTCTCCCAGTTATACGGGATGAGTGATAATATTACGTTTAACCTTGCACGTAACAATTGCAGCGTGAGTAAATACCTGCCTTTCGGACCCATTGAAGATGTGGTGCCTTACCTGCTTAGGCGTGCGGAAGAGAACAGTTCTGTTGCCGGGCAAACCGGCCGCGAACTGGGTCTCATTAAAAAAGAATTAGAGAGGAGAAATGCTTCCTGATCACTGGATGCGGATCAGCTTGTTTTCGGCAATTGCATACACGCTATCACTTTTTTGTGGATTCACGGGGAAAGTGCCTGTAAATTTTCCGAAGGCCGGCAATACTGCATCCATCTTCCCGAAATAAAAACAAGGCAGGCGCAGGCTTTGTTTCCCGAGTCCCCTCATGATAATGCCCGGGTGTATATGGCCGCTGAAATAATAGCTGCCCGGCGTGGTTTCACAGGTGCTGATATCATGGGTGAAGGTGAACGCACCAATGGTTAAGCAATCTTCATGGATCTCTATATTGGCTTCTTTATACCACTGTTTTGCAAGGATATCATGATTCCCGATCACGAGGTGCACTTCCAGGTGGGGAAGGTCTTTCCGCCACTTCACAAAAAGATCAAACTCTTTATTGGAATGACTATGGGAAAGATCTCCCACGATGATGAGTTTTGTTGGGTTATACTGCTGTATCTCGGCAAAAAGCCGTTGCATATCTTCCTTAAAAATATTCTGGGGAATACCGATACCATTTTTGCGAAAATGGCCGCTTTTCCCGATGTGCATATCAGATAATATAAGCGCTTTTTCCTCCTCCCAGAATAAAATCCTGCTGGAAGAAAGAATAAAATGGTTGCCTAAAACTTCGTGTAAAATGTACTGGTGCATGATCCTCAACTACTATTAAATATGCGGGTGTCCTAATTTGTTTTTTTGAGATATTTTATTACTGTCGTAATTTGAGCAAAACTAAATCTATTATGAGTAACTCAAACGCAAATCCCGATTCTTTAAGCCACCCGGACTTTGACCGACCTACCTTGCCTTCCGGTTTAAACGTGCTTACCATATTAACCTTCATTGGCTCGGGCATTCAACTGTTGTTCGTAATTTTTGGATTTTTAAATGCGCAAAAGCAATATGATGAAAAAGATAAGTTACTGCAAAGTATCAACAGTGACGAGGTGCCCGGATGGATCAGGTCTATGATGCCCAACCCGGATAATTATGAAATTATGGTAACCCGGAACCTGGAAAATAAAATCCCCATGCTGCTCATGGGCCTGGTTGCCGTGGCTTTATGCATCTATGGTGCCATGCAAATGCGGAAGTTGAAAAAGTCGGGGTTTACAATTTACCTTGTTGGCCAGTTGTTGCCCTTCGTGACTACGGCGCTTTTTGTTGGTTTTTTTATGTTTTCCGGTTTGATGTTTGGTATAGGGTCTTCGATCACCGTTTTATTTATCCTGCTTTATCTCACCCAGCGAAAACACCTGGTATATTAAACCGGTTTTTTTGTGCGGACCAATTTGTAGATCTTGATGGCACTCATTAATACGAGTATGAACAGGATCAATCCAAAAATACCCCAGGCAATGCTTATGCCTTGTTTTACTGTAACGACCATTACGATAGCCACCAGGAAAATGGTGGCTATTTCATTCCATATCCTTAATTGCTGCGATGTGTAGCGGAACAATTGTTTTCGTTGGTCCATATAGATCTTATGCAGGGTGAAATGATAGATATAGAGCCCCAGTACAAAACCAAGTTTGATCCAGAGCCATTGCGGAATAGATCCCCATATCAAGGCCACCCATGTACCAAATATAAGGGTGAGGATCGCAGACGGCCAGGTAATGCCCAGCCATAACCGTTGTATCATCACTGCGAATTGCTGTTGCAGTATGGTCCTATCCGGCTCCGGTTTTTCATTTGCTTCGGTGTTGTAAATGAACAACCGCGGAATGTAAAACAACCCGGCGAACCAGGTTACAATGAAAATGATATGGATGGCTTTGATGTAGAAGAACATTTCAGTGGGTGAATGGGTGAATGGGTGAATAGGTGAATAAGTGAATGGGTGAATAAATTTATGATTTATTAATTAATAGCGATAATAACTTAAAACTTCGTAGAAGGCTGTCGCCGATTGGTTGTAGCTCTTCAGCGGTGCAATACTTAAGGTCGAAAACAATCCCCAATGCCGTATCGATTTCAATGATGGAGCCCCTGGAAATTTCATAATACCTTTTTCTTTCTGTTAAAGATCTTCTGCTTGCCCCTTCTGCTAAATTCAAATGCACCGAAAGAGCGGCCCGTCTTATTTGGGAAACGAGATTATAACGCTCTTCTGCTGGTAGGACACTTGTGAGTTTGTAACATTTATTTACAAATTCTTTTGTAGACTTATAGACTTCGAGTTTTTGATGATTGAGTTGTAAAAACATAGTTCCGGATTTAAACAGTAATAGAAAATTCGGAAATAAGTTACAACAAAAGTTTGATGGATAAAACACATACAAAGCAGCACGGACTTCGCATTCACCTATTGACCCATTCACCTATTCACCCCGCCACTCACCACTCCTAATTCTTAACTCTTAACTCTTAACTCTCAACTCTCAACTCCCCTCCACCAACTTCTTCAACGCCTCCACCCACGGCTCCTGCACATTCATACAAGGGATCATCTGGTAAGATTCCCCACCGGCATGCATAAAATCTTCTTTTCCCCTTTCGGCGATTTCTTCCAGGGTTTCCAGGCAGTCACTTACAAAAGCGGGGCACAGGATGAGCAATTTTTTTATCCCCTCGCCAGGCATTTGTTGCAGCCGGATATCGGTGAATGGTTCAAGCCAGCCTTTCCCCAGTCTTGACTGGAACGAGATACTGTACCTGTCTTTTGGTATACCCAATTTTTCCGTCACAAGTTTGGTCGTGGTAAAACACTGGTGCCGGTAGCAGGTGGAGTGAGCAGGTGATGCTACATCACAGCAGTTGGTTACTTTCAGGCAATGCGTACCCGTTGGATCAGATTTCCTGAGATGCCGGCCCGGAACGCCATGGTAGCTGAAAAGAATATGGTCATGCTCCTGTTGCAGGTAAGGCCGCATGCTTTCCGCCAGTGCATTGATGTAACCGGGATCATTGTAGTAAGGCGCTACAAAGGTTAGTTTAAAAGAGTAATTGTTTTTTTTATGGGCTTCTTTCGCATGATCCACTGCTGTTTCATAACTGCTCATGGCATAATGCGGGTAAAGGGGAACAGCCACCACTTCCTCAAGACCGGGTTCTCTTTGCAGCAATTTTTCAAAACCATCGGTTGGCGAGGGATTTCCATAGCGCATGGCAATTTCCACGGGCTCCTCCACCAGTTGTTGCAAAGCGGCCTGTAGTTGTTTTGTGATCACGATCAGTGGCGACCCTTCTTCCGTCCAGATGGTCTGGTAGGCTTCGGCAGATTTATGAGAACGGCGCGGGGTGATAAACCCTTTGACGATCAGTAACCTGAGCAGGTAAGGTACATCGATCACCTTGCCATCCATGAGAAATTCATCCAGGTATCTTTTCACATCCCTGGGATCGGTACTGTCGGGCGAGCCCAGGTTCATCAACAATATGCCCCGTTTTTTATTGGCCATCTTTTTAATAATATTTAGCAAATGTAAGAGAGCAACAACAGGAAATGACCAAAAAAGTTGAAAGTCAGTGCGCCCACTGACGAATGTCATTAATAGAAATGACATTGTAATGACAGAGAAATTAGATAGAAAGACTGCTACAAAGTATTTTTGCCACAGTAATTTAAGCGTATTTGGAAATGTATCGTTCTCACACAGACATAGGAAATTTTTTCATTGTTGGCATCAATTATAAAAAAACTGATGCAGCTATCCGTGGCCAGTTTTCCATCAATAACGATCAGTACCAGAAAGTTATAGAATGCGCCGGGCAGTTTGACATTAAAGAATTTTTCGTTTTATCTACCTGTAACCGCACAGAAATTTACGGTTTTGCGGAGAGTGCAGACAAACTAAGCGAATTGTTGTGTACTCAAACCGAGGGCACATTACCTGGTTTTAAACAAATACGTTATAGTAAAAAAGGCCTGGATGCCATACAACACCTGTTTGAGGTGGCCGCAGGACTGGATTCACAAATATTAGGGGACTATGAAATTGTAGGGCAGATCAAACAAGCGGTTAAATTTTCCAGGCAACAGCAGTGTGTAGGTGCCTACCTGGAGCGCCTGGTAAACGAAGTGTTGCAGGCCTGCAAAAAAATAAGGACCACGACGGGCATGAGCGGGGGCACTGTTTCCGTATCTTTTGCCGCCGTTCAATACGCCAGGCAACACTTTAAAAATATCGCCGGGAAAAAGATCCTTCTCCTGGGTACCGGGAAGATCGGCAGTAATACCTGCAAAAATATCGTGGATTACCTGCCGGGCACTTCGGTGACGGTGATAAACAGGACACCTGAAAAAGCTGCCGAACTGGCTGCAAAATATTCACTGGGTTACGACCAATTTGAAAATCTGCAGGCCAATATTGATGCGGCAGACATTATCCTGGTAGCCACGAGTGCGGAAGAGCCTATTATCAGGAGCCAAAATATTACTCCCGGCGCGGCTAAACTCATCATCGACCTCTCTGTTCCTTGTAATGTAGCATCGGACGTAAGGGGATTAGATAATATCGTTTTGCTTAATGTTGATGAATTAAGCAAAATAAAAGACGAAACACTTCAAAAAAGAACGGCGGAAATACCTAAAGTGAAATTGATCATCCTGGAGCATATCAAAGCTTTTGAAGAATGGCATGATATGCGCAAATATGTTCCTGTACTAAAAACTGTGAAAGGGCATTTGCAAAAAATTTATGCAGGATTCGAATATGCTTCAGTGTCCACACCCATCAGCAATTATTGCGAAAAAACTGCCGAACAAAGGATCCAGAAAGTGATCAACGGCATGGCCGTGAAAATGCGCACCCACAACCATCGGGGCTGCCAATACATAGAAGCGATGAATGATTTTATTTCTCCGGCTTCTAATTAGTATCCATGTCATCAATTGTAAAAATAGGTACAAGGGAGAGTGAACTCGCTGTGTGGCAGGCCACACAGGTGCAAAATCTTTTGCAGGAACAAGGGCTGGTTTCTGGATAGCGTTTGCCAATAATGAACCTGTTGGAAGTATTGCTATTGTCCCACTATCTGAACATGAGGCCGAATTAGATATAATGTATGTAGTTCCTTCGTTCAGAGGTTCG
>JAKFCK010000345.1:0-8174 GCA_036676685.1 Chitinophagaceae bacterium
TGGTGCGATGTAGCCAATGTGTTGCGCATACAATTGGAGCGGCAAAACCAGGTGCTTTTTTCTTCCCTGCGGGAATACAACCTGGCATATGGTGTCACCCGCAGGTTGCTGGATGAAGTGAACAAAGAAATTGTGATTATGCATCCCGGCCCTATCAATCGTGGGGTAGAGATCGACAGTGATGTGGCAGACGGTAACGAATCCATTATATTGCAGCAGGTGGAAAATGGTGTGGCTGTAAGGATGGCGGTGCTGTATCTGCTGGCCGGGAGGAAGGACGGAAGTCCGTAGTCGATGGTGCATTGCCGGTTATTAAGATCAAACATTGCACCAGGTGGGAAATCTTTCATCATTGACCGTCAACCATCAACCTTTTACCTTTCACCTTTTACCGTTAACCTTTTACCCTCTACCTTTAACCTTCAACCTTTCACTTTCTCATGAATAGAGTCTGCTTATTCCCCGGAACTTTTGACCCCGTTACCCTGGGCCATACTGATATTATCAACAGGGCACTTCCTTTGTTTGATAAACTGGTTGTTGGTATCGGGCGAAATATTAATAAAGTGCCGATGTTCAGCGAGCAGCAGCGGCTGCAATGGCTGAGGGACATCTACAAAGACAATCCAAAAGTGGAAGCGGTGGTATACGAAGGATTAACGGTAGAATGTTGCAGGCAGGTGGGGGCTAATTTTATCCTGCGGGGTATAAGGTACGTGAACGACTTCGAATACGAAAAAGCGATTGCGGATATGAACCGGAGCCTGGAGGATGATATTGAAACCATTTTCTTAACCTGCCTTCCGCAGTACACATCTGTGGCAAGCACACTGGTACGGGATGTTTTAAAAAACGGGGGAGATGTAAGTCGTTTCCTGCCACATGAAGTAAACGAAACAATAAAAAACAATGGGGTCGGAAAATAAACGAATCTGGTTAAATAAGGATCTTGCCCTGGAAGAACTTGACACTTACATGCCGTCCACTATGGCAGCGCACCTGGGAATGGAGTGGGTAGCCATCGGTCCTGATTACCTGAAGCTCCGTATGCCCGTTGACCACCGAACACACCAGCCTTACGGCATCCTTCATGGTGGCGCCAGTTGTGCGCTTGCGGAAACGGTGGGTAGTGTGGCTTCCCATCTTATGATAGATAACGACAGGTTTATTTGCGTGGGGCTGGAGATCAATGCCAATCACGTGCGGAGCGTGAGGCAAGGTTTTATTACCGCCACTGCCAGCCCGTTACACGTGGGCAGGACCACCCATGTGTGGGATATAAAGATCCATGATGAAGGAGAAAAGCTGGTTTGCATCAGCCGGCTTACCGTTGCCATCCTGGAGAAAAAGTAGTCCTTTCTTTTCTCACCCGGCCAGGGCCCGGTTAGGTTATCACGGTTCATCAAAAAAACAACGCAGGATGGCTTTAATATTCTCATAACTGTTGCTCATCGGCTCTTTAATATCCTTTGTTTTGATCCACCTTGTTTCTGTGATATCTTCGTCGGTTTGAGGGACCAGATGCTGGTCCTTTTTGCAGGAATACCAAAACCAGTGACTGATTTTGAGGATATGTTTGCCGAACTCATCGTAAGTATGGTAGGTTTCGCCAATTTTCTTTTTTAACACAAGGCCTTTTACCCCCGTCTCTTCCTCCACCTCCCGCCGGGCACATTCTTCGGCCGATTCTTTCTTTTCCATTTTCCCCTTGGGCAGATCCCATTTTCCGCGGCGGAAAATGAACAGGAGTTCCTTGTTTTCATTTTGCACTATACCACCTGCAGCTTCCACGATTACGAAATGTTTAAAAAAAGCCTTTTTTAATTTTTCCAGGTCGGGGTTCCAGATTATGCCGGCATGAAAGTCCTCTTTTTTGATCTCATGAAGCAGGGAATTGATGGCCGGCGTTGAAAGTTCATCCACAAAAACAGCATCCGGGTGATGCATGATCTCGTTCAATTCATCGCTTATCTCATCGCACAGAAAAACCGGTTTCTCGTTAAAGTATATAGTTATCTGCATATTATACCTGGTTTTGGTCGCCTAAAAATAAGGCTTTAGATCTGGAATCATTTCATCAACCATTATCTTTGCGCACAGAAAAATACTCCATCATCACCAATCTGAATACATGACATCCAATGAAACAGCCGTTGCTGAAAAATTGTTACAGGTAAATGCAGTCCGCTTAAATGCCATTACCCCTTTTACCTGGGCCAGTGGCTGGAAGAGCCCTATTTATTGTGATAACCGCAAAGTGCTTGGTTTTCCGTATGTGCGGGACTTCATCAAGAGTGAATTGTGCAGCGTAATTTTTGAAAAATTCACAGGGGCCGAGGCACTGGCTGGTGTTGCCACCGCAGGTATTGCCTGGGGAGCGATGGCAGCAGATCAGCTTAAACTGCCTTATATCTATGTTCGCCCAAAACCTAAGGAACATGGGCTGGGGAACCAGATAGAAGGTTCTTTCACTCCGGGACAAAAGATATTGGTCATTGAAGACCTTATCTCCACCGGCAAAAGCAGTCTACAGGTCTGCGAAGTATTAAGGAACGCCGGTGTGGAGGTTATTGGCCTGGTGTCTATCTTTAATTATGGATTCCCGCTGGCGGCTGAAGCTTTTGAAGCGGCGGGGATTCCCTTTATTTCGCTCACCAACTATGAAGTGTTGATCAAACTGGCGGTAGAGAAAGAACTGATCACCCCGGGCCAGTTAAATGGCTTGTTAAATTGGCGAAACAATCCCGCGGAATGGAAGGGATAAAATATCTTTATAAAAAATACAGCGTATATGAAATACTTACAACTTACCCTGTTGGCACTGTTCAGCATCGCCTTTTCCGCCAGTGCCCAGCAAAAAACTACAGCAAAAGCGGTGATCAAAACCCCAGGTATCCAGTGCGACATGTGCAAAACCCGTATTGAGCGTTACCTGATGAGAGAGGATGGCGTCACAGCCGTAAAAGTTGACGTAAAGAAGAAATTTGTAGCGGTAAACTGGATAACAGACCGGACAAATATTGAAAACATAAAGGCTGCCATCGCTACCGTAGGATACGATGCCGATGATGTGACGGCTGAAGAGGATGCCTACAAAAAACTACCGCCCTGCTGTAAGAAACCTGAAGAGGAGCCTGCAAAAGTCCCCGTACAGTAATTATTTATCCCTTTAATAAAAAAAGCAACCACTCCGTGGTTGCTTTTTTCGTATAAGAATCGCTCCGGATCAGAACAAAGAAAATTGCTGGGTTGTAGAATAGTCTACCTTAAAATTCTTGTATACACCTGCCTTTCCCACCTTAACGTTTCCTACAGCTCTCACCACTACTTCCTTATTCATGAGCGTTACCAGGCCATTCCTGAACAGGTTTTTCATGTCCAGGTCCACGCGTAACGGGATGGTAAAAATGTCCCGCCGGGGTATGGTTACCTGTAACTCCTGGCTTGAATGCCCGAGAAAGGTACTGTCCACATAGATGTCCAATTCCGTTCTTTTTAACTCCAATCCGAAATTATTGGGATTGTAATAAACCAGGTCAACTTTTAAAGCTGAGGCGGCAAACCCCATTTTATCCAGGGCCAGGTTTTTGAATTCGCGAAATTCCAGGTCTTTTGGTTCATGACAGGATGTCATCAAAAAAATGTAAACAAACAAGAAAATGACCGTCAGTAATTTTTTCATCTAAATCTAAGATTTTCTGAGCTGCAATATACAGCAGGAGAGGCGTACTCCCAAAATACAGATTTAGCCGGCTGAATTCTTAACCTAATAAATTTAGTAATTTTTGGATAGCACGGTCATAATCAATGGCATTCAGAGACTATTTAAATTAGTAGTATAATTATATCACAAATAACTGCTTTAAATAATATTATATAATAACAGGTATAATTAAATATTCAATAAAAAGTAACAAAATCTGCTATTATCCGTCTTTTTTAACCTTCACATAAAAATTACTTTTATATTAATATTTTAAAATCATAAATATCTGAAAATAAGTATAATGTATTGAATATTTGAAATTAAATTCAATAAAAATTGATGTATGCGTTAAAAAAATAATTTAAGAAATCGTCATTTTGTTTTTAAAGCGTCCTGGACGTGCGTAATGAGGAAGTTGATGCCTGGAATATCCGGGGGATTTAAAGCCACGCCTGTATCCAGGACCACGGTGGATCTCAAACTGGCAATTTTGTCAGTTACATCCTATTTTTCTGCAACCGGGCTAAAAAATGCCCATTTATTAAAAGTTGTCTATATTTAATGCGGTTATGTTTAAATAAATTTGCTATAAATATATATTTGTTAGAAAATATTTTACAAATGGCCTTAAAAGAGCGTTTGTACTTAAAAATTGCGGAAATTACGGTCGGTCAGTTTTGGATTATTAAAAACAGTTATTATGTTTGCATCAGAAACGGACAATGACAAGTACCTCTGTTATTCCCGGATTCGAGATTCCTTCCAATTTCTTCTGAACGGGTGCCAGCCACTTGACCGACCATATTTAAAACCTCAAAACCACAACGAATGAAAAAATTATACATCTTTCTTTTTTCTGCGTTACAACATACCAGGGAAGCAGTCTACCTACTCCTTTTTCCAGATCACATTAAGGGTTCAAAACAGTTACGGTTGATTTATATCAAATCTTCCTAAAGCTCTTTTTTGTCAATCTCCGCAGGGGGCTGACGAAACCTTGCTTTGCCTTTACCTTTGAAACCCGCTCAAATCCATTATTCATTGCAATACTCAACGGCACGTCGCTTGTTGTATTTACAGGATCTTAAAAGCAATGATCATAATGAAACATATATTAACAATCATCAGTTTTTCTTTTATATGCCTGCTTGCTAAGGCGCAGGGTACAGAACGGCAGGAACAGGATCCCGTCGTAAACCTAAGGGCATCGTTGGTAAACAATAATCTTGAATTAACCTGGGGAACTGCCACAGTGGAAATGGATAACTATTGGGAAGTGCAGGGTAGTGTTGATGGTAAAAGTTTTTCTACGATAGGTGTAGTTCTGGGAGCTGATCCGAAAACAAAAGGGAACAGTTTCAGCTTTAAACAAGGCAATAACAAAATAAAACCGGGCCTGAAATATTACAGGGTGTTACGTGTGGAAAATGAAACCAGTGCCACCGCATCAACCCTGGTCAGCCTGTCAAAATAATTTCTGCAATGCAGACCAACTCGTTTTCTTTGGGGGTTACAGAACCTTAAGGTTCTTAACAAAAGCCGCATTTCTATGCGGCTTTTATTTTTTCTCAATGTTCACCGGGGTATTGCCTCCTGCATATTTAATTTCCGCGGTTTCGCCCGGCATTTTATGCCTTTTGTTTTGTAAATTGTAACCTGCTTCTGATATCCCGTTATAAGCTGTCATACATTCGCCCTGTTGTTGTATTTATTTAACTAAACTAATGAGAAAAAGACTTCTTGTACTATTACTCTGCGCGCTTTCATTTTCAGTTTATTCACAGGACTTTTCCAATAAAGGCAAAGATTTTTGGGTGGGCTATGGCTACCATACGGTAATGACCCAAAACAATGGTCAGAATATGGTATTGTATTTCGCTACAGACCAGGTGACAACGGTTACTGTAAGTATCCCGGGTATAGGGTATTCTGAGACCTATGCTAACATCCCTGCAAATACGGTCTTCACTTCCAACCCGATACCTAAAATACAAGGGGGGCAGGATGCAAGGTTGATGTCGGAGTTATCAACCCCGCAAAACAAAGGGATCCACATTGTGAGTGACAAGGCTATTGTAGCGTATGCACATATCTATAACGCCGCCGTATCGGGCGCTACTATTTTGTTTCCAACCAATACTTTAGGGAAAGAATACTACTCGATTAATTATAAAAATGTATCTAACTCCGCTAATGCAAATTCCTGGTTTTATGTGATCGCCTGTGATACGGGTACCACCACCGTTGAGATCATCCCCAGTGCAAACACACTTACCCGTGCGGCAGGCGTTCCATTCACGGTAACTCTTTCCCAGGGAGAGATCTACAATTTTATGGGTGCACTTACCAACAATACTAATCCTTACACAGGCGTCGACCTCACCGGGTCCCGAATCCGAAGTATTGCCACGGCGGGTAATACCTGCAAAAGGATCGCTGTATACTCCGGCAGCGGACGGATCAGTATTACCTGTAACGCCAGTTCCAGTTCAAGTGATAATTATATGGCCCAGGCCTTTCCTAAATCGGCCTGGGGCAAAAAATTCCTTACGGTGAACACAGGCGGACTGGTCAATAATATTTACCGGATCTGTGTATCAGATCCGGCTGCGGCAGTAATGGTAAATGGATCGCCTGTGAGCGTTCCGCTGGTTAACAGTTTTTATTATGAAATACCTGCTACATCGGCCCCGTTGAAAATAGAGTCGAATTTACCTATTACAGTAGCACAATACATCACATCCCAGGCGGCTTGTGGAAATGGAAGCCCTGGTGACCCGGAAGTGATCTACCTGAGCCCGGTGGAACAAAATATTTCTAAAGTTATCTGGAACGCAACGCCCAATTTCGCGATCACTTCGCATTATTACAGCGTGGTGATACCGAATACAGGTACCGCAATCAGTTCATTTAAGTTAGACGGGGTCACCGTAAACCCCGCCCTGTTTACAGTGCACCCGCAGGACCCGGGTTATTCTTACCTCACCCAAAACGTTGGCCCGCTGCAGAGAAGGATAGAATCCGACTCAGGATTTAATGCCATAGCCTATGGTTTTGGCAGCGCAGAATCCTATGGTTATAATGCAGGCACTAATGTACGTGACCTTTACCAACGGGTAGGGGTTACTTCCCTTTACAGCATTGAACCCGCACCTTCCGTGTGTACGGGTTCCCCTTTTAAATTCAAAGTTTCTTTACCTTACCTGCCGGACTCCATCAAATGGATCCTGGCCGGGCTACCGGGGGCACCGGCAAATGTGGTGAGAACCTATTCCAGCCCGGCTGTACCGGCAGATGCGGATTCGAGCACCGTTCTTAATGGCAAAACGGTATACTGGTATTCTATCCCTAATTTCTATAATTTTAATACGGTAGGTATTTACCCCGTGAGTATCATCGTATATGCCGCCAATGCCGAAGGATGCGGCAACGAGCAGATCATTGACTTTGACCTGGAAATTACCGATCCGCCGGTGGCAGAGATTAACTGGGTGCATAACGGCTGCATCAACCAGGCTGTTCAATTCAATGATCAGAGTACAACGGTAAAACCAACCTATAAATGGTGGTGGGATTTTGGAGATCCGTCTACGGGAGCGAATAATTTTTCAACGCTTAAAAATCCTACGCATAATTTTGAGGGTGTAGTGAAGCGCAGCCGTGGTGTGGCTGATAAAATGAGTAAAGGTGTCCAGTTCCTGATGAAGAAGAACAAGATCGATGTGATCATGGGATACGGAAAAGTAATTGCTGCCGGTAAAGTAGAGGTTACGGGTGCGGATAAAAAAACCACAACTGTTGAAGCAAAGGATATCGTTATTGCTACCGGTGGAAGGGCAAGACAGTTACCATCTATGCCGATAGATGGTAAAAAGATCATCGGCTACAGGGAAGCAATGGTTTTACCCGAACAACCGAAGAGCATGATCGTATGCAGCAGCGGCGCTATAGGTTATGAATTCGCATATTTTTATAACAGTATGGGAACAAAGGTGACCATAGTGGAATTTATGCCGAGGATCGTTCCGGTGGAAGATGAGGAAGTCTCGAAAGCCTTGGACAAATCATTCCGGAAAATGGGTATGACCATCCATACGAACTCAGAGGTCACAAAAGTGGATACTTCGGGCAAGGGGTGTGTCGCCACGGTGAAGACACCAACCGGTGAGATCAAGATAGAGGCGGATGTCGTGCTTTCGGCTGTCATCGGCATTGCGCTTGGCGTCGCCATGGGACTGTCGGACAAGGCCGAATGGCTGCTTGCGCCGGTATTCATCGTCCTGCAGGCCGCTCCAATGGCCGCGTTGGTGCCGCTCGTCACCTTCGTCTACGGCATCGGGCTGACTGCCAAGACGCTTGCCGTCATCATGCTGGCCCTGCCGGTCATCGTGCTGAACTCCTACAAGGCGGTCCGGCACGTCAATCCGTCGCTGGTCGACATGTGCCGCTCTTTCCAGGGCACGCGCCT
>JAKFCK010000346.1:0-3171 GCA_036676685.1 Chitinophagaceae bacterium
ATTAGAAGGATTATCCAGGCTTACAGATGGTGACCATAGCACTTCGTTGCCAAGAGGCCTTGCCTGCAGCGTAAGCGGTAAATTTGTGACGGCATATTGAATGGCGTACCTGCTGCCGGGTGCAGGTTTATCAATGCTGATAAACCTTTGAAAGCTGTGGGGCGTAAGCGGGCATTTTTCTGATGTTGCAGTGAGTTTTATCCTGTAGGTGCCGGGGCTGGTAAAAATTGTTGGAGGAGGATCACGCAAAACAGAAGTCTGGCCATTACTGATATCCCAGCTGTAAAACACGCGTGTGCCGGCCGGTTCTACGGTATTATTAACCACGAGCAGTGGAAGGTTTACACAGACGGATTCAGCATCAAAATGAGCCAGTACAGTGGGGAAGACGTTGACCGTAATACTGCTGCTGTCTGCACATTCGTTGCTGCTGCTCACGACCATTTTCACCTGGTAGGTACCCGGCTGGTCAAACCGGTGGGTGACGTCGCGGTTGTTGTAGATAATACCGTCACCCATTACCCATTGATAGGACATTACGCCGGTAGCGTTACTGCTGCTGTTGGTAAAAACGAACTCGTTATTCAACTGGCATTGGTCGGGATTGTTCACACTTATTGCTGCCACGGGGATAGAAGATATATTTACATCGTAAGGGATCGTAGACATGTTGCAGCCCGCTATATTAAAAATCGTCGCATGATAACTCCCGGTTTGTGTCACCCGGAAGACGGTTTGATCAGCTCCGGCAATTAAGATCCCATCTTTGAACCATTGAATGCTGTCAGCTTCGCGTACACTTAATACGGTGCTGTCTCCACTGCCAATGCACCAGGAAAGTTTACCGGACACCTGCACCGCATTGTTGATATTGGCGGCCTTCACATCCACAGTATCTGAGCTGGCACACCCTCCTCCACTATGTGTCACAGACAACACATAACGTGTATCTGACGTTGGACTGGCCAGTGGATTGGAAATATTTGGATTATTTAGTCCTGTGGACGGGCTCCACCTGTAACGCCACCCGGCTTTTGGCGTAGTGCCCAGTTGAACAAGTTGGTCATTACAGGAAACCTTATCGGGACCCGCATCGGCAGTATAGTTTAAGGTATTGGTAAGATCAGTATATAAGGTATCCAGGCAGCCATAACCATCATAAGGTAAAAGTACAACAGCTACTGAAGTGCCTGTAGTGGGCGGCGGATCGAAGGTTAGGGTCTGGTCGCGGCCAAGCACCTGCGTGAACGTGCTGTTGTGCCAGGTATAGCGTTCGTAACCGTAGGGTGCCGTAACAAATACGGCAGAATCATCCGGGCAAAATTCCGCGCCTGTGAACCTGTCACTGCATTCCGTGTTGACGTCAACATATGCATAGCCAAAGTGCCGGCGAAAAGTGCAGTCTGCTGTTTTAAAGAACAGCCGTATATCCTTGCCTGCAATACCATCCAGGTTAATTGATACAGCTGTCCATCTTTTAAACCACACAGGCGTATTACCACCAGGATTAGGGGATAGTTCAAAGCCGGGCAGGATTGTGCCGTTGGCAAAAAAAGTAAAAGAAGAACAATCTATCACGGTACCATCGGTCAGGTTCAGTATCTCGATCTCCAGCCTGGGTTGCTCGGAAGGAAGGTGGCCGGGGTCCTGGAAAACAACGGCATAATGATAGATGAGGTTATAAATATTTGCAGTGGCGGGAATTGTAAAATCATAAGAAACACCTTCGGCCTCCGTGCCGGCTTCGTTGTTGCCCAGCCTGATGGAGTTCCCGCTGCCGTTGGGGCAATTGATCGGGAAATCACCGTACTCATCCAAACCACTTCCCGGGTTAGATGCATACATAGTATGTTGATTAAATATCGGTCCGCCTGTATAAAAAAAGCTGATCAGGTTCTCCCCATTCCGGCTCTCAGTTGTGCCGGAATAGCAGGTCCAGCCTGTAAAATCACCGGTTTCAAAATCTATGTTGGGCGGGCATTGCTGGGCTTTGGCAGAAAAATCCATGGCACACAAAAATGTACCGGCACTGAGCAGATGGAATATAGTTCTGAATGCCTGCATTTTTTTTGAGCAGTTTAGCAGCCTGTTTTCCCGAAAATTCCTGGCAGGGTATTAAAGTTAAAATAAATATTTCAGTAAAAGTTGTTGTATATATGCGATTTTAAAAAGGAAATTTTTGCCGCCTGGCGGGAAATATTTTTGTTCAGGAGTAGGGTGGTCTGAGATACAAAATATTGGATAGTGATATTGCACCTGGGTGGTGTAAATAGCGTCTATAGAGTAAAATAAAGTATATAAAGTACCCCCTGACGGGAACTAATCCCGGCTTTTCAACTTTGTGTAATTGTAGCAGTATAAAATGTAAATAAGGTTTGTAAAATACCTGGAGTCGGGGCATGACCGCAACGCCTGCACCTTGTCAATTTAGTGTTCGGAGAAAGCCAAATCATCTGCCAACCCTTCAACCCACAACCCGACAACCCATACTCATAACCTAAGTCGCTGCAACCACAGCAGCACTCGCTGCCGCCTGTGATGCAGCTGCAACTGCTGCGTCATTGCCGCTATTTGCGATGCTTACAAAATTATAACCCCATCCCTTCAACTCATTTTTCCAGACAAGTGAACCATCTTTCGTGCGCAGGCATAACAGGATACCGGTAGACCCGATAAACAGTTTATCGCCTTCCACGGTGATCTGGCCAAATGATAATGTCATTCCGCGGCTTAAATATTCTTTCAGTTTTACTTCCCACACAACCGCGCCACCTTTTTTATTAATGGCTGCAACCCTTCCGTTGGATAAAATGAACAGGTGACTTTGTTTCATGGTGTTAATTTATTAGAAAATGAAGTTCTATTTTTTAGTGACCGGTCCTAGCCCGTAACCCGCAACGCGACAACCCGAAACCCTTTCCCTCTTACTTCTTCACCGTCTTCATCTGTATCACATCTACCAAAAATGCAAAAGCCATGGAGAAATAGATGTATCCCTTTGGAATTTTAAACTGGAAACCTTCGGCCAGGAGTGATACCCCGATCATCATCAAAAAACAAAGGGCAAGAATTTTAAACGAGGGATGTTTATGAATAAAATCGCTGATCGATTTAGAAGCGATCAACATGATGATCACGGTCACTATCACGGCTGTGTACATCACACATAAT
>JAKFCK010000347.1:0-4591 GCA_036676685.1 Chitinophagaceae bacterium
AGCTCGGCCACGCGTCGGCGCAGCATCGTCAGCTCGTCTTCGCCCGGCTCCCCTGCGGTGGATATTTATGTAGACGGGACAAAAGCGACCAGCTCCCAATTGAGCTATCCAAACACCACCGGTGTGGCGGGTAATCCTTACCTGGAGGTAAATTCAGGCGTGAGAAACGTGAAAGTATCGCCCAACGGAACGCTAAATGTAATTGATGCAAACCTGTCACTGGATCCGGGTAAAGCCTACAGCGTGTTTGCTTATGATGTGTTGGGCTCAGGCACAACACTCAGGGCACTCCTGCTTACTGACGATCTTACTGCGCCGGCAACCGGTAAGGCGCATATCCGGTTTCTTCATCTTTCCCCGGATGCCCCGGCAGTGAATATTGAGTTGGTAAAGACCGGGTCAGCGGCAATCAACCTCAACAATATTCCTTATGTGGGTCCATCTCCCAACGCTACAACACTGAGTGCTTTTACGCCGGTAGACGCCGGGGCTTACACTGTAAATGTAAGGGCCAGCGGTTCTGCCGCGGTAGTACTTTCGGTACCACTCACTTTTGCAGCAGGCAAAATTTATACTATCTATGCGCGGGGATTACTGGCTAATGGCGTTGGCACAACGCTGGGACTCAGCGCCAGCGTGATCACCCATAATTAATAAACTATTATTATATAATACAGGGAGCTGTTCTTACGAGGAACAGCTCTTTTTTTTTACCATCGGGGTTGAGAAACATTTACTAATTTGCCGCCCGGCATGCTACAGAAGTTACATATACAGAATTATGCGATAATAGATGAGCTGGTCATTGATTTTTCAGGCCGCCTGAATATCATTACCGGTGAAACAGGTGCCGGTAAAAGTATCCTGATGGGCGCCCTGGATCTTATCCTTGGCCAGAGAGCTGATAGCAATGTACTTTTAGACAAAACGAAAAAATGTATAGTTGAAGGTTTTTTTAATGTAAAAAATAATGAAGCGGTAAAACTTTTTCTTACCGGCCAGGACCTGGACCAGGAAGATGAAATCCTGCTGCGAAGGGAGATCGCCGCCAACGGGAAGTCCCGGAGCTTTATCAATGATACCCCCGTAAATCTCTCCCAGTTAAAAGAACTGGCAGTGCTGCTGGTGGACCTGCACCAACAGTTTGATACGCTGGAGTTGAATTCGGAAAATTTTCAAAGGCAGGTCCTTGATGCGCTGGCGGAAAACAGCGCCTTGCTGCAGCAGTTGAATAAAAAGTTTACTGCTTACTCTATTGCCAAAAAGGAATTAGAACGGCTGATCCGCGAGCAATCGGATGCGAATAAGGAATTGGATTATAATCGATTCCTTTTCGATGAACTGAATGAACTTTCCCTTAAAGAGGATGAACTGGAAAACCTGGATGCCGAGCTTAAGTTACTCGGCAATGCAGAAACGATCAAGCAGCAGCTGGGAGCAGCTTATTTTGAATTGAAAAACAGCGAACAACCCATCATACAACAACTAAAGGTTTTACAGCAGAAGATCCATGCTTTGCAGGAGTATCACCCGGACCTTCCCGGGTTATATGAACGAATGAACAGCTCACTTATAGAACTCACCGATGTTGCGGATGAACTGGAGCGGGTAGACGATACTATTCATTATGATGCCCAAAGGATACAGGTGGTGAGTGACCGCATCGCAGCAGGTTATAAATTATTAAAAAAACATAACGTTTCGGCCACAAGCCAGTTGCTCGTTATACAGGAGGAACTGCAGCAAAAACTGGATATTGTTTTTAATATCGGGGCAGCTATAGAAAAAGCG
Source organism: Chitinophagaceae bacterium (assembly GCA_036676685.1). GTDB lineage: Bacteria > Bacteroidota > Bacteroidia > Chitinophagales > Chitinophagaceae > Ferruginibacter. The sequence goes on from JAKFCK010000347.1 coordinate 1,792, forward strand.
GAAAAAGAAGTAAACAGCCTGCAAAAGGATAGTGTCGATATTGCCAGCCGCATTTCGGTAAACCGGAAACAGCAGGTAAAACCATTTGTAGAAAGAGTAAATAAACTTCTGGCGCAGGTGGGGATGCCCAATGCGCAACTCAGGGTAGAAATTCAATCAGCCCCGCTTTCCGCTAATGGGCAGGATGTCATAGATTTTTTATTTGATGCCAATAAGAGTGGCCGTTTTGAACCCATTCATAAGGTAGCAAGTGGTGGAGAACTCAGCAGGCTGATGCTGAGCGTGAAGTCTTTGGTGGCAAAAAAACTGCAGCTGTCCACTTTGATATTTGATGAGATAGATACGGGCATCAGTGGAGAAGCGGCGCGCCAGGTGGGGATGATCATGAAAGATCTTTCGGCTGCTCACCAGCTCATCGCCATCACACACCAGCCGCAGATAGCGGCTAAAGCCTCCGCCCATTATTTTGTGTACAAGCAAATAGTGAAGGACAAGATCGTCACTTCAATCCGGTTGCTCAACGGCGATGAAAGAATAACCGCGATTGCGCAAATGCTCAGCGGCGAAAAGCCCACTGCTGCCGCGCTGGAAAATGCCCGGGAAATGGTGGGGAACTGATTTGAGAAATTTAAAGAAACTATCGGTTGCATAAGATTACAATATTGTTGGTGTTGATCCTGGTGATTTTACTGGGCTACGGCATGAACAGGCTGATCCGGAAATTTATCAATCCCAAACAATCACTGAATCATTTATTCCTGTTTTTCCTGGCGCATTTTGTCGGTATTTTTTTCTTATCCCTTTTTGTCAACCTGCTCATCCTCAAATTCGGCCGTTTTTTATTTCAACCCTAAAAAATTACTTTTACCAAATAAACAATTCATTTATAACAAGAACCATATGAGTAATAACTTATTGAAAGGAAAAAAAGGGATCATATTTGGCGCCCTTGATGAAAAATCAATTGCATGGATAACGGCGATTCGTTGTTTTGAGGAAGGGGCTCAGATCGTTTTGACCAATGCACCGGTGGCAATGCGGATGGGAGAGATCAATAAACTTGCAGAACAGGTAAATGCCCCGGTTATACCTTGTGATGTGAGCAATGCAGAGGATGTAGAAAACCTGGTCACAAAAGCAATGGAGCATTTTGGTGGTGGATTTGATTTTGTTTTGCATTCAATAGGCATGAGCCTGAATGTGCGCAAAGGAAAACCATATACCGAGATCGATTATGGGTTCAATGAAAAAACATTGGGAATTTCATCTATGAGCCTGCATCGTGTGCTAGCCACATGTATGAAAAAAGATGCCATTAACGAATGGGGTAGCGTAGTTGCGCTTACTTATATTGCAGCCCAGCGTGTATTCCCGGATTATAATGAAATGGCAGATGCCAAATCTTTACTGGAGAGTGTTGCAAGAAGTTTTGGATACCATTACGGTGTAAAAAAACACGTAAGGATCAATACCATTTCCCAAAGCCCTACCAAAACCACAGCAGGCAGCGGCGTGAAAGGTTTTGACGGGTTTATGCATTACGCAGAAAAAATGAGCCCCCTGGGAAATGCTACAGCAGCGGATTGTGCGAATTATATCGTGATGATGTTCAGCGACCTTACCAGGATGGTAACTATGCAGAATTTATTTCATGATGGTGGTTTCTCCAATACGGGTGTGACGCAGGCGGTGATAGAGCAGATGGAGAAGTAGAATACCGCCCCCTCCGCCCCCTGAAACCCCCTCCGCCCCATAAAACCCCCTCCGCCCCCTAAAGGGGGAACTGGGTTCATAATTACAGAAGCTTATTTTGGCTTACTAAATAAAAATATAAAGCCCTCCGGCAATGGAGGGCTTTATATTTTTATAAACTTCCCGGTTCCCCCTTCAGGGGGCGGAGGGGGCCTGGGTTTTCAATATTCATCTTCATTAAAAAAGAAATCTTCCTGGCTGGGATAATCCGGCCAGATATCATCCAGGCCTTCATAGAGGTCACCCTCGTCTTCCAGTTCCTGGAGGTTTTCTATTACTTCGATCGGGGCACCACTACGAATGCTATAATCAATCAATTCGTCTTTGGTTGCAGGCCAGGGTGCGTCTTCAAGGTGAGAGGCCAATTCAAGAGTCCAGAACATCGTTAATAGGTTTAATTTTTTGCAAATGTAGATGTTAGTACGAAATAACCAAAAGTGTTTTTTTTAACAGCCGTTTTAGCTCCTTCAGGTACTCAATTCGGGTCTAAATCCTTAATAATCTGCTCACAAATATATAGCCAAGCCTTGTGGTAATTTCTAAACTACCTGTAAATGATTTATTTTCGGCGGATGTTAACAGCTACCAATATTGAAAAATTCTATGGGAAACTCCATGTATTAAAGGGTGTGGACATCCATATCAACAAAGGGGAGATTGTGAGCATCGTGGGTTCCTCCGGTGCGGGAAAAAGTACATTGTTGCACATTTTAGGTACACTGGACAGCCCCGATAAAGGGCAGGTGGTGCTGAATACCCAACGAATCGACAAATTATACGGCAAGGCACTGGCCCGGTTCCGGAACACGCATATCGGTTTTATTTTCCAGTTCCATCATCTATTACCAGAATTTACCGCCCTGGAGAACGTGTGTATACCGGGATGGATCGCCGGGAAAAAGAAAAAGGATACCCAGGAAAAAGCAGCGGAATTATTAAAAACCTTAGGACTGGCAGAAAGATTACAAAATAAGCCACATCAGCTCTCCGGTGGCGAACAGCAAAGAGTGGCTGTAGCCCGGGCGCTTATCAACAACCCGGATATCGT
>JAKFCK010000348.1:0-1641 GCA_036676685.1 Chitinophagaceae bacterium
ACAAAATCAACGGTTTTGGAAGCAGCGAGGTAAGTAAGGATAGAATACAATGCCACCTCGATACCTAACACATAGGCCGCAACAGTGAAGATAAGAATGTTGAAAACCAGGATCACATCACCGATGGTCATGCTCGATTTACGGCTGAAATAGATCGCCATCACTTCTGTTCCGTCCAGAACAGCACCACCTCTTACAGCGAGACCAATTCCAAGCCCAAGTGAAAAGCCACCAAAAACCGCAATAAGCAGTTCACTCTTTGTTACTTCCTGGTGCGGAAGCACGGCAACACAGATCGCAAAACCAACGATGGCGAGTATTCCTCTTACAAAGAATTTTTTGCCCATCGTTTTCAGGCCCAGCAACAGGAATGGTGTATTTACGATAACCAAAACCAGGGAAAGCGGAACATCCAGTCCTCTTGTACCCATCACCTTATTGATCAACATCGAAATACCGGTGCAGCCACCATCGATGAAACCGTTGGGAAGCAAAAACCATTTCACACCGATACTGGCGGAGAATATACCGAGTATGATGAGGATAAAATCTTTGACAGTCCTGATTACTGACTTCCGGAAACTGCGTAACTGTTTCGCAGCACGGTAAGCACTCATTTCGCCTACCTGCTGTCCACTTCTCACCGCCTGGTCCTTTAATAATTTCTCGAAAGGATTCATTATTGCTAAGATAACGAACCATCAGCCAAAAGCTAAAGGCCGGAAGTCAAAATTCAGCATTACTGCATAAAAAAGGATGTTGCATTACAACACCCTCTCTTTTATCTTTCCTGCAAAAAGCTTATTTAGCTGAAAGCTTCTTTCACCCGATCGAAAAAGCTTTTTTCATTCTTCCCGGGATGTGGTTTAAAATTTTCGCTGTTATTTAATTTCTCCAGGATCGATTTTTCTTCAGTGGTCAGGTTTTGTGGTGTCCAGACATTCACATGTATTAACTGGTCGCCTCTTCCATAACCATTCACTTCCGGGAAACCTTTTCCTTTTAAACGGAATATCTTACCGCTTTGTGTGCCTGGCGGAATTTTGATCTTGGCTCTTCCGTCTATCGTTGGCACTTCTGCCGATGTACCAAAGGTGGCATCCGGGAAAGAAATATGAAGATCATATGCAACATTCAACCCGTCACGCTGTAATTCTTTATGCTGCTCTTCTTCGATCAGGATGATCAGGTCACCATTAGCACCACCTCTCTCACCTGCATTGCCTTTTCCACTCATGCTCAGCTGCATTCCCTCCTGCACACCTGCCGGCACATTGATGGTAACCATTTCCTCGCTGTACACCCTGCCCTCACCTTTACAGGCAGTACATTTTGCGGTAACAACACTTCCTTCACCATTACAGCTCGGACACGTTGTAACGGTCTGCATCTGGCCCAGGAATGTATTGGTAACTCTTCTCACCTGCCCGCTTCCACCGCATGTGCTGCAGTTTTGTACGCTGCCCTTATCTTTTGCACCGCTGCCACTGCACGTAGCACAGGGAATATATTTTTTAACCTTGATCGTTTTGGTTACGCCTTTTGCAATTTCTTCGTAAGTCAACTTAAGCCGGATACGCAGGTTGCTCCCACGTGTGCCGGAAGGCCGTCCACCACGACTTCTTCCACCACCACCTCGGC
>JAKFCK010000349.1:0-8353 GCA_036676685.1 Chitinophagaceae bacterium
TAAACGTGGTTAGAGTTGCGTAACGGGCTGCGCTGGAATTAAGATTTCTGAGAACATCAGACTCCTTTCGAACCTGACGATAGGTTTCGTTAATAAATTCGACATAATTATTTAACGCTTTATAAACAGGTTTTTGCAATGACGCTTTTTGAACAGCAATTACTGGTGGTTTTAGTTCTACATCATGAAATGGAGTGACCTTGAGTTCTTCTTCCTGTTTCTTATCACGAATTTCAATTAATGGAACATATTTGATTGCGGGAATTGAAAAGAATTTATCGTTCGAAGCAAAACCAGGATCATTTGGTTTTTTGGAAAATTCCTCTGGTGCTGAATCAGCAGGCTGGTCGATTTCTTTTTTGCAGGAAAAAAAGCAAAGTAGAAGGCAGGAAACCAGGACAGCCTGCCTCAGGTGATTGTTGATACGTTTCATTTTACTTTTTTTTGATGTGATGATAAATTATTAATAAGTAGGATTTTGCTTAGTTCTATACGTCTGGGAATACCCCGGCCCGCTGTTCCTGCGCCGATCTGTTGTAGTGTGCTCCGCCCGGAAAATCCGGGTGTCCGGTGGTAGGCTTCATAAGAATGTGGAAAGAAATTTTAATAACTAAAGCTATAAATCCAAAAAGCCACCATTTGGAAATTGCGTCTAAAGGTTCCCGAAATAAGACAGACCACCTGTTAAGGATGTTTTTTCAGGCAGTTAATTGTTGGAATGAACGTTCATCAGCGATAAAAAACTTTTGTCGCATCAAACCTTCCTGCCGTCTCATTTTTAATTAAGGGCTTCTTTTTCGGAAATAAATATTATATTTTTAAATAGCATGACATCCTTTGTAGATAACAAACTGATCTTTTCTGATGAATGGACCTACCGGATCAGGCGGCACCTGTTATACTGGGGTGTCTGGTATGTTTTCATGGCCCTGACCCATGCCGCCAATCCCCAGGGTATAGACGAAGTCGCCTACTTCAAAAACCCGGTCTTCACATTTACGGAAGCTTTTTTTGTGACAGTGGCGCAGATGCCAATGGTTTATTCAATGCTTTATTTCGTGCTGCCCCACCTGATATTAAAACAGAGGTATGTGTTGGCTTTTCTAACTATCTTCTTGTTGTGGTTATTTTTTGGTGCGATGAATATTTATTTAATGACAGACAGGATGCCTCATTGGCTGTCTGCTATTTTACCTGAGCAATACGTTGCGAAAACACCACGGCTTGGAGCTGTTTCATTTTATATGGCGGTGATAGCAACAAACAAGGGTGCTTTCGCCATGGCGGCCATGGCCTTAATGCTGAAATTTATAAAATACTGGTACCTGAAGGACCAGCGAAACCTGCAATTACAAAAGGAAAATTCCGAGGCCCAAATCCAGTTGCTCACAGCACAGGTGCATCCACATTTCTTATTTAATACGCTGAATAATATCTATTCACAAACGCAGACCGAATCTCCCAAGGGGTCGCGGATGATCATGGGATTATCTGATATGCTCCGGTATATTTTATATGAAGGAAATAAGCGGCTTGTGCCACTGGATAAGGAGCTAACGATGATCACGGAATACATCAACCTGGAAAAGATCAGGTATGGAAATAAACTGGACGTGCACGTGCTCATACCGGACAAAACCAAAGATCTCTACATTGCCCCCCTGTTACTCTTGCCATTTATTGAAAATTGTTTTAAACATGGTGCCAGCAACATGCTGCAGGACCCGTGGATCAACCTCACCGTTGAGATGAAAGGTACACAACTCGTGATGAAACTGATGAACGGAAAAATGCCTTTGAATGTTGATCCAAACCCGGGAAAAGGGATCGGTATCAACAACGTACGCCAGCGACTTGAATTACTGTATAAAGACAAGTATGACCTGCAGATACGGGAAGATGAGGAGGTCTTTGTCGTGGATCTGAAAGTTGAACTTATAAAAGTCGAAGCCGACAAACCCGGCGATAATCTGCGGGAACGAAAACCTGAACCTGTTTATGCCTAATGGAAGTTATACTGCGATCAGGTGCATCATCGTGGATGATGAACCCCTTGCAAGGGATGTAGTGAGACGTTATATCCAGAAGGTTCCCACCCTTTGCTTAAAAGGGGAATTTGGAAATGCCATTGACGCGACGATTTTTTTACAGGAAAACCCGGTGGATGTGATCTTCCTTGATATCCGGATGCCACAATTAAACGGGACGGATTTTGTGAGAAGCCTGCGCACCGTACCGAAAATAATTTTCACCACCGCGCACAAAGAATATGCACATGAAGGATTTGAACTGGATGTGACGGATTATTTATTAAAGCCGATCCGTTTTGACCGTTTTCTGAGAGCGGTGAATAAGGCATTTCCCCAGCGGCGGGATGATAGCCCGGCTATTGCGCCGGTAGTAGCTGAAGAAAATAAAGGAGCCCATTCTTTTATTTACCTACGCGTCGACCGTAAGATGATGAAAGTTTTCCTGGATGACATCCTGTACATAGAGAGTGATAAGGATTATGTGAAAGTGTTTACGAATGATGGCTACATCATTACAAGGCAAACCATTGCATCGGTTGAAGCGATGTTATCTGAAAGCACGTTTACGAGGATACATCGTTCTTATATTATTTCATTGAACAAAATAAAATCCTTTACAGCGGACACCGTTGAGATCGGTAGCAAAGAATTGCCGGTGGGAAAATTATACCGCAACAATTTCTTAAAATTACAGGCTACCTAAAGGCGTAAAAAAAGATCCATTCCGTACCGCCTTTGTGAGCCCCCTTTATACACCAGAAAAATAAAAACTGTTATGAAAAAACTTCTATTTTTCCTGCCCTGGATGTTATTGTCTTCCGCTTTGTTTGCACAAAACACCGGCGGAGTAATTGGTATTGTTAAAGACCAGCAATCGGGGGAAGGGTTAGCTGGTGCCACCGTTATGGTGAAAGGATTGCAAACCTCTACAGTCACGAATAGTGACGGGCAGTTTTTGTTGACAGGGCTAAAGGCAGGCCAAGTTGTATTGCTGATATCCTATGTGGGGTACGAGGACATGGCACTTCCGGTAATTATTAGGGAAGGTGTAGCGGAGAGGGTAGAAGTTGCAATAAACATTTCAGCAAAGCCGGGGGATGAGGTGGTGATCTCGGCCTCCAAACGACCCGAAAAAATCACCAATGCGCCTGCGTCAATTCAGGTAATCGGGATCAAAGACTTCGAACAGTTTGCGGGCTCGAATGTGGGGGAGTTGGTGTCTAAAGTACAGGGAGTCGAATACACGCGAAACGGGTTAACTGATATCACCTTTAACGCAAGAGGATTTCACAGCGCCTTCAATAATAAAGTGTTCCAGATAGTGGATGGCCGTAACAGTATGTCCGCCCTGAGTGGAAGTTTACCCGTAATGAACCGGGGCTCTACCATCAAAGATGATATAGAACGCCTTGAGATCATCCTGGGTCCCCAGTCTGCACTATATGGACCGAATGCACACAATGTTGTTTTTAATACCATCACAAAGGACCCGAGAAAATACACCGGTACAACGGTATCTCTTACTGCCGGTACCCGCTACCAGTTCAGCGGGCGTTTTCGGCATGCCACTAAGGTTAGCCACAAGTTTGCGTATAAGCTTTCCGGTGAGTACTCGGTGGGCAAAGAATTTGATTTCAGGGACAGCGTGTATGCCGGCAACCAAAGCGGAAGCACCCCTTATTTTGGAAAACCTGTGGCTATCCCGGAAAGACTTGATCCCCATTTCCGGCATATGCGTGGCGAAGGGCATTTTTATTACACAATAAAAAGTAACACAGATATAATTTTTTCGGGAGGAAGCAATAACAGCAACTGGCCCCAGGTGACCACCTCGGGGCGAAACCAAATGAGAGGTGTAACCTATAGTTTTCTCCAGGCACGAATGGTTCATCCCCGTTATTTTGTGAACGTATATAACACCTGGGGTTCTATTGGCACTTCTTATGTTGTAGTAAATTACACAAGGGATTTTTGGAACCGCACGCACAGCACATTGCCACCAGGGGAACCTAATGGATTTTCGTATCCTGATGAAGCGGAGAAAATTACAAAGACATTATTTAGGGAAGAAAGCCAGCGCACGAATGCAGAGGCGCAATACAATTACAAATTTGAAAAGGCCGGGCTTTTCCTGGTGGCCGGTTTAAACTTCCAACAGGATCGCCCAGATGGATTCGGGATAAACCTCGTGGACGCTTTCAGGAATATCCAGGTGGAACAGTACGGTGCTGTAATACAATTGGAAAAAACTTTACCCCATGGAATCCGGCTAATCAGTGCCACCCGCTTAGACCAGCATAGTAATTTCGGAAACTTTTTTTCTCCAAAATTCGGTATAGTAAAAGCCGTTGCGGATGGAAATTTCCGGGTTACCTGGGCAAAAGCTTTTTCAATGCCCAGTATCCTGAACCAATATGCAGCGATTGGTGGCTTTCTTTTTGGCAACGGTGAAGGGATAAAGTACATACCACAGAATGCAAAGTTTAGCGACCCTGCTTCGGTAAGAATAACGGATCCGCTCAAGCCTGAACAGGTAAGTACCTGGGAGGTTGGTTACAAAGGCACGATCACAAAAAAATTATTCCTGGATGTGAACTATTACAACGGTACCAGTAAGAACTTTATCAGCCCACCACGTTCTGTACTTGGCCGGGCTTTATTTGTTGGGGATATAGCCGTGAAACATAATCCTTTCCTTGCCGGCATAGAAAGAAATGATACGCTCATTGGCGGCGCTTTTTCCACTTTCTTTAACTACGGGGAAGTAAAAGTTAGCGGAATAGATGCGGGTTTGACCTACACGTTAAATAAGTACATTAGCCTGGCTGTAAAATATTCCTTTTTCACATCCGGCATTATGGATGACGACATGAGAAACGATGCAAATAAGGACACCTTTGTTTCCAGAGAGGAAACATCTTTAAATGCCCCGCAACACAGGGGATTGGTTATACTCGGCTTTCAAAACCTTCTTAAAGGAAAAGGCTATTTGAATCTTTCAGCCCGCATCCTGGAGGAATACGACTTTTACAGCGGCAGCCAGATTGGAACTGCTGAAGGTAAAGGAAAACGAGGCCTTGTTTATGGTGGAATCTCTCCCGGCACCGGTCGGCCACGGAATTATCAAAAGAATTTTGATTGGGGCCCGTTAGGCGGTTTCACAACCGTCGATCTGAGTGCGGGTTATAAGTTCAACCCAATGGTAACTGCCGGCGTGACCATCACTAACCTTTTTAATATCGAACAAATCGAATTTGTTGGCTCACCTTCCATAAGCCGCCTTATCTCGTTTGAATTAAGAGTGCATGTGCCACAGGCCATAAAGAAAAAATAACCCGCTACATGTCAAATTTAGTTGGGGTCGTTTTCTCATACTCCGGGTCATAACTCACAAAAAAGCGGATGTAGATCACCCGGCTGAGGCGCATGAGCCATGGTTGTAGAACGACCAGCAGCACTGCATTGGCAACCAGCCACCAGATCACCCGGTTGTCATTTACCGAGATACCGATCAATACCCACCAGGCTACGAAACTGGAAACAGAAATAGCTACTGCAAGCGCGTAACTTACGTAACCGGTTCCATACCAAAAGCCGGGCTCAAGCTCAAAACGTTGCCCACACTCCGGGCAGTTTTTATGCATCTCGAATATATGTTTAAGACCTAAATTACGGTAAGGGTTAGGGTCTTTAAACATCGGTCCCCTGCGGCACCGGGGGCAGCGCATGCTCAGCTGGCTCCAGATAAAATTCGGTGTTGGTCGTTTTGTGTCTGCATTCATCTGTTGTTATTTATGCTTGTTGTTAAACCTGAACTTGAAGAATACCATCACGAGGCTCATGAGTAACACCATGCTGTTGGTATAAATGATGGCGATGTCCCTGGCAATAATGCCATAAATGAGCCACATGGCTACTCCCAGGATGAGTAACCCAAGCATGCTTAAAGATAGATCTTTGGCCGATTTGGTTTTCCAGATGCGGATCACCTGCGGCAAAAAAGTAATGGATGTGATTGTGCCGGCAGAAAGCCCAAGAATTTCTAAAATGGTCATCGGTTTTATATTAGGCGAGTTCTTTTTTTCTTTCCCCGATCTGCTGCCGCCACATGGCGTAGTAAAGGCCTTTTTCTTCCAGCAGTGCAAGGTGAGTGCCGGTCTCCACCACATCTCCTTTTTCTAATACGTATATCCTGTCTGCGTGCATTATCGTGCTCAACCTATGTGCAATCAGGATGGTGATCTGGTCCTTACTGGTTGAAATATCCCTGATGGTATTGGTAATTTCCTCTTCCGTTAAAGAATCCAGGGCAGATGTAGCCTCGTCAAAGATAAGCAGGTTTGGCCTGCGTAGCAAAGCCCGGGCAATAGACAGGCGTTGTTTTTCGCCACCACTTAACTTTAACCCGCCTTCGCCGATCATGGTTTCCAGCCCCTTTTCTGCCCTGGCCAGCAGGTTGGTGCAGGCGGCCTTTTCCAGTGCATCAGTGAGATCTGCATCTGTTGCAGCGGGGTTCACAAACAGCAGGTTTTCTCTTATGCTCCCGCTAAAAAGGTTTGTATCCTGTGTTACAAATCCAATCTGGCTCCGTAGGTCCTCAAAGCTGATATTGTTTTCGTCCATACCATTGTACAGGATCTTTCCTTCCTGCGGGCGATATAATCCTACCAGCAGTTTCATTAAGGTGGATTTTCCACTGCCGCTTGGGCCAACAAATGCGATGGTCTCCCCGGTACCGGCAGTAAAACTTATATCATCAATCGCTTTTTGACCAGCGGTTTGGTGCTTAAAACTTACATGATCAAATACCAGGGATTCTATATCACCAATATGTTTGGGATTAGCAGCCACCGGCTCCGGCGACTTTTTCATCAGTATATCAAAATTGTTTAAAGAAGCTTCGGCTTCCCGGTAGGACAAAATGATATTGCCAATCTCCTGCAAAGGGCCAAATACAAAAAACGAAAATACCTGCATCGTCACCAGTTGCCCTGCATTCATACGGTCCCGGAAGATCAGCCACATCAGCAAAAATAAAATGACCTGGCGCAGTGTATTTACAAACGTGCCCTGTATAAAACTTACCGTGCGTATGCGTTTTACTTTTGTAAGCTCCAGCCCGAGTATTTTGAAGGTATTTTTATTCAGGCGGGTTACTTCCTGGTGCGTGAGTCCAAGGCTTTTTACGAGTTCAATATTCCTGAGCGATTCGGTAGTGGCGCCAGCCAGGGAAGTGGTTTGGGATACTATACTTTTCTGGATTCGTTTTACTTTTTTGCTGAGCGCATTGGTAATAATGATCAGCATGATGATGCCACCAAAATAAATGATGGGCAGGCTCCAGTGAATGCTTGTGGAATACACGGCAACTACAATTATACCCACAATAACGGGGAACAGTACATTGATGAAGGCTGCAATGAATTTTTCAGTGTCTATTCTCACTTTTTGAAGAATACTCAATGTCTCACCACTCCGCTGGTCTTCAAATTCCTGGTAAGGCAGTTTCATAGCATGCTGCAGCCCGTCTGTAAAAACATTTGCCCCAAAACGCTGGGTGATGGTATTAAGAAAATAATCCTGGAAGGCTTTGGCGATACGGCTGATCATGGCAACCGTGATAGAGGCTACCAACAATGCCAAAACTCCGGGATTGCTCCAGCTGAATGAACCGAAAAAGCGGTCTTCGCTAAAATTACTTGTTTTGTGATCCGATGCCAGGTTCACCAGTTTTCCGAGGATAATAGGGTCGGCCAGTGAAAAGCAAATGTTGATGGCAGCCAGGAAAAGTGTAAATATCATCAGCCATTTGTATGGCTTCAGGTACTTTAATAATATCTTCATTGATCATTTTTTTATTCCGGAATTGAGGGGGACTTCGATGGAACGTAAAATTACATCGAAAGATGACAATGAATCAACAATTGTACGAAACTGGAAAAGGTGACGTAAAGGCAGGGTGTTTGAGTAAATTGGCCGGCAAAGGCTGTTTTTAACCCAATTTTATCCCGGTTCATATACTTGTCTTATCTTCCGAACCTTATTCATACAAATACTTTTAAGATCAATTCATCATATGAATCCTACAGTCAAACATTACCCCTTTTATATGAAGGCCACCATTGTGCTTTTTGGGCTGGTCCTCCTGAGTTACGCCCTTTTTACCCTTAAAGGGATATTAGCACCATTGGCGTTTTCATTTATTATCGCCATCCTCTTAAATCCCCTCGTGAACAGGATGCAGCGAAAAGGACTGCATAAAATTGTAGCCATCGCCCTGGCAATCATACTTGCTATCCTGGTGGTGGGCGGCATCTTATTTT
>JAKFCK010000350.1:0-10452 GCA_036676685.1 Chitinophagaceae bacterium
CCGAAAAAAAAGGTTAATTAATGCCAACTATTCAACAATTAGTAAGAAAAGGGAGAGAAATTATCAAGGCTAAGAGTAAGTCAAGGGCCTTGGATGCCTGCCCTCAGCGCCGCGGTGTTTGCACCAGGGTGTATACCACAACTCCAAAAAAACCAAACTCTGCCCTTCGTAAGGTAGCCAAGGTTCGTCTCACCAATAAGATTGAGGTGATTGCCTATATTCCGGGTGAAGGCCATAACCTCCAGGAGCACAGTATCGTTCTGATCCGTGGTGGTAGGGTGAAGGATTTACCGGGTGTACGTTACCATATTGTACGAGGTAGCCTCGATACCGCCGGTGTGAAAGACCGTAAGCAAAGCCGTAGTAAATACGGAACTAAAAGAGCTAAAAAATAATAAATAACAGTTGCAGGCACATGTGCCACAACGAAAAATATAAATACAATGCGTAAAGCACAAGCAAAGAAACTCCCTTTAGCACCGGATCCTAAGTTTAACGATAAACTGGTAACCCGTTTTGTTAATAACTTAATGTGGGAAGGTAAAAAAAGCGGGGCCTTTAATATTTTTTATGATGCGTTGGATAAGGTAGCTAAAGTTACCGGTGAAGATGGGTACGAGGTTTGGAAAAAAGCCCTTACCAATATTACTCCAGGGGTTGAGGTTCGTAGCCGCCGTATTGGTGGTGCTACATTCCAGATACCGGCGGAGGTTCGCCCGGACAGGAAGATCTCCCTTAGCATTAAATGGATGGTGAAATACAGCAGGGACAGAAATGGTCGCAGCATGGCGGATAAACTAGCCAATGAAATTGTAGCAGCAAGCAAAGGTGAAGGGGCTTCTTACAAGAAAAAAGAAGATACACACCGTATGGCTGAAGCTAACAAAGCTTTCGCTCACTTCCGGGTATAATATTTAACAAAACAAATTCCTAAAGCCGTTTGAATGAACGGCTTTTTTATTGCGATTATGCTACCCCGTTATATCCGTACGGCTGGTATGGATAAATTTAAAGCTTTACAATTTCCAAAACAAAATATTCCCTTATCTTTGCGCCGCTAAATGCTTCAGCATTATTGGAGGTAGTTGAATGATTTAGCATTATATGAGAGCATAATTCATTATATCATCAATACACCGCGGCCGCTTTAGGGCCTCCTCCAGGGTGTAGGCTATTAACCAATAGCATCCTCTTAATACAATACAAGTTTTTATATTAATAACAACCTTTTCAATTGAAGAAAAGGGCAAACAAACAACAATGGCTGATTTACGTTATCAACGAAATTTTGGTATTGCCGCTCACATTGATGCCGGTAAAACCACCACCACCGAACGTATCCTTTATTATACCGGTGTAAACCACAAGATAGGTGAGGTGCATGATGGTGCTGCCACTATGGACTGGATGGCACAGGAACAGGAAAGAGGTATCACAATTACCAGTGCTGCCACAACCTGCTTCTGGAACTTCCCGATGGTGCAAAACAAAAAAACACCGGATACAAAACAATACAAATTCAACATCATCGATACTCCGGGTCACGTGGATTTTACAGTAGAGGTAGAACGTTCTCTGCGTGTACTGGATGGATTATTAGCATTGTTCTGCGCAGTGTCTGGTGTGGAACCACAGTCTGAAACTGTATGGCGCCAGGCAAACAAATACAAAGTACCACGGGTAGGATTTGTAAATAAAATGGACAGGGCCGGTGCTGATTTCTTAAATGTTGTAAAACAAATTAAAGAGATGTTAGGTGCCAAAGCTGTGCCCCTCCAGTTACCTATTGGTGCTGAAGACAGCTTTAAAGGTGTGGTAGATCTGATCACGATGAAAGGAATGATCTGGGATGAAGCAGGACAAGGTATGACCTTTAATGAAGTGCCTATCCCGGAAGACATGATTGAGGAAGTGAATGAGTGGAGACAACACCTGATTGAAGCCGTGGCAGATTATGATGAAAAACTCCTGGAGAAATTTTTCGATGATCCGAATACGATCACTGAGGCTGAGATTCATGAAGCCATCCGTAAAGCAACAATTGACATCAGCATCATCCCGATGATGTGTGGTTCTTCGTTCAAAAATAAAGGCGTGCAAACTGCTTTGGATGCTATTGTACGTTACTTACCAGGTCCAATGGACATTGAAGCAGTAAAAGGCATCAATCCTGATACCGGTGAAGAACTATTGCGTCATTGCGATCCTAAAGAACCTTTTAGTGCTTTGGCATTTAAGATCATGACCGATCCTTTCGTAGGTCGTTTAGCATTCTTCCGGGCTTATTCAGGTAGATTGGATAGTGGTAGTTATGTACTGAATACCCGTACAGGCAAAAATGAGCGTATCAGTCGTATCATGCAGATGCATGCTAATAAACAAAACCCGGTAGATTATATTGAAGCCGGTGATATTGGAGCAGCTGTTGGTTTTAAAGACATCAAGACCGGTGATACCTTGTGTAACGAGAACAACCCGATCGTGCTGGAAGCAATGACCTTCCCTGAGCCGGTTATATCTGTAGCGGTAGAGCCAAAAACACAGGCTGACGTGGATAAAATGGGTATGGCAATTGCCAAACTTGTAGAAGAAGATCCAACACTTCGCGTAAAAACTGATGAAGAGACAGGGCAGACCATCCTTAGTGGAATGGGCGAGTTGCACCTTGAGATCATCGTGGATCGTATGCGTCGTGAATTTAAAGTTGAAATCAACCAGGGTGCTCCCCAGGTGGCTTATAAAGAAGCTTTCCATAATTCAGTTGAACACAGGGAAACGCTGAAAAAACAAACCGGTGGTCGTGGTAAATTTGCCGACATCGTGTTTGAGATCGGGCCTGCAGACGAAGAGTTTTTGAAAGAAGGAAAATCAAACTTCCAGTTTGTAAACGGATTGTTTGGTGGATCTATCCCCAAAGAATTTGTTCCCGCTATCCAGAAAGGTTTTGAAACTGCAATGACAACAGGCGTGCTTGCAGGTTACCCAATGGAGAGCATGAAAGTACGTGTGTTTGATGGTAGCTTCCACCAGGTGGATAGTGATGCAATGAGTTTCGAACTTTGCGCAAAACAAGGTTACCGTGAAGCTGGCCGTAAAGCAAAACCGGTTTTGCTTGAGCCGATCATGAAAGTGGAAGTATTAACACCAGACCAGTACATGGGTGACGTGACAGGTGATCTGAACCGTCGTCGTGGAATGCTGGAAGGTATGGATAGCAAGCACGGTGTACAGGTGATCAAAGCCAAGGTGCCGTTGAGCGAAATGTTTGGTTATGTTACGCAATTGCGTTCATTATCTTCAGGCCGTGCCACTTCCACCATGGAGTTCAGTCATTATGCTCCTGCACCAAATAATATTGCAGAAGAGGTAATGGCCAAAGCAAAAGGTAAAGTGAAGATCGAAGAATAATCAAATTAGCTGATTTTAATAAAGAGCCCCGTTCTGAAAAGAGCGGGGTTTTGTATTTCTATAATCCCGACATTCGTGGTATAATTTTAGCAGCCTAAACTAAAAAGTTTTCCATGTATTTCAAACAACTGTCACTCCCGTTAGTATTCACCCTTGTAGCTTTGAGTTCTTTTGCCCAGGGCAAAAAAATAGAGATGGAGCAGGAGAGATTTTTCCGTTTTGGCGGCAAACTTGGTGCAAACGTAAATAAGATATCAGGGAAGTCTTACGAAGAGGGATTCAATTTTAATTTCCAGGCCGGTGGTTTCCTGCAGTTTAATTTCAGCCGTCGTTTCGGTATTCAGCCCGAAGTAAATTTTGTGCAGACCCAGTCAGAATTCTCCGATGACCCCGGAGAGATCTATGATGATATTTTTCGCGATGGCAGCCAGAAAAAAGCAAAACTGAATTACCTGGAAGTCCCGGTTCTTCTCAATATAAATGTAGGCCCCAGTAAGCGGGTAAAACTGCAACTGGGCCCGGCATATGGCGGGTTGCTCAAGCAAACCGTAGACAGCCTGCAGGCAGGCGGTAACATTTATAAGAACGGGGAATGGAGCGCCATCGGCGGGTTATGGGTGCAGTTTCCTTTGGTGAATATAGGCGCCAGGTACAAGTTAGGCCTAACTGATATTAATGCCTATGATGATCGCCAGACATGGAAGAACCAGGCCATCCAGGTTTTTATTGGCCTTACATTTTAGTACAGGGATTTTTCCTACCGCAAATTAATTTCCCGGTAAAATTTGTACTTTGTACGAAACATCCCGCTATGCAACAAATCCGCCCCGAAGACCTGATCATTATCGATATTGAAACGGCATCCGTTTCACCCACCTACGAAAAACTGCCGGATGACTGGAAGATCCTATGGCAGGAAAAGACCCAAAACAGTTTACCTGATGGCGTGACCCCGGGAGAATTTTATCCCAGACGTGCCGGCGTGATGGCAGAATTTGCAAAAGTCATTTGTATCAGTATGGCTTATTTCAGCAAAGAGCAAAACCTGAAGATGAGGGTGAAGTCCTTTTATGGCCATGACGAAAAACAGTTACTCCAGGATTTTACCACGACCATTAATAAGATCGAAAGCCACAACAGCCGGTGGTGTTTTGCGGGGCACAATATCAAGGAATTTGATATTCCCTTTATCTGTCGCAGGTTACTTATTAATTACCTCCCTATTCCACGTTACCTGGATTTTCAAAATATGAAACCCTGGGAAACCAATATCATAGATACTTTTCAATACTGGCGATTTGGGGATTACAAAAATTTCACTTCTCTAAAATTATTGGCAGCTGCAATGGGGATTCCTTCACCCAAGGATGATATAGATGGAAGTATGGTGGGAGATCTGTATTGGAATGGAACAGAAGAAGAGAGACTTTTGAACCTGAAACGTATTGCCGTCTATTGCCAGAAGGATGTGATCACCACCGGGAATATTTTTCTCCGGTTCAAAAATATTGCGCCGCTTACCGATGAGGATATTGAAATAGTATAACAATGAGATAGCAGCATAAAAAAATCCCCCGGGTTTCGGGGGATTTTTTAAAACATGTTATTACTTATTGAATGATCACTTTTTGTGTGCTGGTATTTTCTGCACCAAGCACTTTGATCACATACATTCCTTTTGCATACCTGCTTACATTCACCTGGTGCGTTTGATCAGCTGTAGATATCTTTTCTACAAGTCTGCCATTAGCATCAGTAATAATAATGTGGCTGAGGCTGTTGTCATTTTTACTCATGTAAATATTTACATAACTGCTTGCAGGATTTGGGGTCACCAACACGGCATCCAACCGGCCAAACAATACAGCTTTTATTTCAGAATTCGTAAACCTGTTATCAACATCCACCGAACGTAAGCGATAAAGGTTAACACCTTGGGCGGGTGAGTTATCCACCACGCTGTATTGGCGCTTAAGGCTGCTGTTACCCGCTGCAGGTATTGCCGCAACTGTAGTCCAGGTCCTGCCACCGTCAATGGATCTTTCCACCGCAAATTCTTTGCTATTGATCTCCTGTTCTGTTGTCCAGATAACCCTGGTGACCGTACCTGCTTTTTGCGCAGCAAACGAACTTAATCTCACGGGAATGATACCGCCGGCAGTAGCAGCAAATGTGAACGGTCCGAAAACGGTCAGGGCCGGAACAGAAACTGTACCACCAATGGTAGTATTTGCCGGGTTAGGAAAACCACCGCGATCTGACCAGTCAGTGTTATCAAAGTTGGCCATACGGATAAGATTAGGTACAAGAATACGGGCAGATGCATCGGTATAGCCAAATACCGCGTCATAAGGAGCCGGGTTGTTCGAATTGACCCTCCAGTGCAATGATCTGCTTACCTCGTAGGCCGGGTAAGTAGCCAGCGTTGCGGGGTCGATAGTATAGTTACCGTATCCTGCATTAAAATATTCAACAACGTAGGTTTGAGGTGTACCACCGAAATTACTGATTCCCACGGGTGCGAAGTTATTTCCCCTGCCTACTGCGAAACCTAAATTAGCAGTGCCGGTTAACCTTACCGCACCATCCACAAAGGAGTAAGGGGTTACGGTAGGGGCAGACATGATATTCGCCGACAAAGTATCCCCTGTAGTCATCACAATTTTTCCCCTTACCAGGTTTACTGCTGCCGAAGTTAAATTATCTGCGATGGTAACAGAATCTTTTGTTACCGCAAGGCCAAGATTTAATGTAAAAGAAGTTAAGGTTGCACCTGCGTGAAAACGTAAGGTACCTGCATCCCCGGTGCCGAGCGATTTCAGCACATTGATATTTCCGCCGGTTGCCGAGATTTTACCCTGGCCTGTTGTAGCGCTGGTGCCCGCGTTGGCTGCCCCGATAAAAGTCAGTGTATTTGCCCCAAGAGCAAGTGTACTTGCAAACGGGTTTAACTGGAGACCTCCACCGGAATTGTTACCTAGGGTGAGGCCGGTATTTAGGCCGAGTAGAATAGTATTTGCAGCAGAACTATCCCGTTGTAACCTGAAAAGGCTTATATCATTGCCATCTGCATTGATCTGTTGCGTAGGGCCAGGTCCGTTCATCTTTAATGTGAGCCTGCCTGCATCGCCACCAGGTAACAGGTCAAACTTGCTGCCGTTGGCAAAGTCCACATTACCAAAAACATTAAGCGTTGAAAAAGGACTTGAACTATTTCCGTTCATACCAACCACCTGGTCTGCATAAAGATTACCCCGCACAGTTGTGGTGAGGCCGCTGAAATATTTTAGCCCGCTTGTTAGGTACAGGTTATAGTAGGAGATGGCCGGTATTTTAATGGTGTCAGCCGTTGTGGTACCAAACTGGTTAAAGTTTACGGTTGAACCAGTCGCCAATACATTGAGTGTTGGTATCCTGTTATTGTAAATGCTTAAGAGGCCGTTATTAAGAACATCAATTTTTGTTGCTGAAGTCACCGAATCGGCACCGGGCTTTATTTCGAATGTGAGTGTTGTGGATCCGTCACCAACAATAACTTTTGAGTCAGTACCAGTAACATCCCAAACCCCCGCATAGTCTACATTTGCCTGGTTCACAATATTGAAGTATTGGTAAGGGCTAGTAAAATTAACAGGTGATGTACCTGAACCATCAGGTGTGGAACTCCAGGTGCCAACATTAGTTAGTCCAAGGTTAGCCTTTGTATTATAATAATTTTGTACTACACTGCCATTTACGGTAACCGTCACCGTGGTGGCTCCACCACCTGAGTTATCGATGCTTCCGGTAAACTGGCCTTGCGTTGCTGATGCTGAAATTCTAACGTAAACGATTGTATTGGCCAGGACGCCGCCAACATAGGGCACCACTATTGGAGTCGTTACGTAAGGGCCCCCGCTTGTCAGGGAAATCTCCAGGCCAGCGCTTGCTGTAATGGTAATGTTACCTGTCAATGGGGTGAGGCTGATCGCAGACAGGGTATAAGAGGTTTGCGCAGACGCCATCCCCACACTCGTTGTAAGGTTAGTGATATTGCTACCTGCAACAATTGTTGGCCCGACAGGCCCGCAAGGGTTAAGCGTCGAGGAAGAATTACGGGGATTCACAGCCAGTAAGGTAAAATCGGTGCTGTTGTTATTATTATCCGTACAGCCATTTGCCAAACGTTGTATAGAAAGAGCATTACTAATTCCTGTTGTAGGAAACACAGCTGTTTCAAAGCAGCTTCCTGTGCCAAAACCTATTACATCAACAACGCTTGCATCCGCACAGGCTGAGGCACCAACCAATGCTGTGCCTGTATTGACCAGCGCTACTTTTCCTGTAGAGCCGGACATGTTAATACCTGCGGTAAGATTGGGTGTCGGTAGCGCTGCCCCTACTGTACTAGTGGCCAGTGCGATTAAATAATAGCTACCCGGCGCCATAGTTGTCCCTGCAGGGATCACCGCCGTTTGCCAGGCTGTTCCGGCAGCAGATGCATACTGTACAGAATATCCCGAAATATCGGCAGAAGTAGCCCCGGCATTAAAAAGTTCAACGAAATCCTGGTTATAAGTGGCAGCAGTATTGCCGCCCCCGCCGTATACCTGGCTGATCCTGACCTGGGAAAAGGAGTTGAGTGCAAAACATAGCAGTAAAAAAGTAAAAATTTTCTTCATAAGATTTTTTTAAGTATTCAAAAATAGCGGTTAAACGGTTTTATACATCGGAAATATTGGTAATAGTTATGCACCCTGTGTTAGTCTACTTTCTTAAGCGTCATAATATAAACGGGGAAGTGATCGCTGTACCCGTAATTGTAGGTCATGCCGTCCCATGTGCGCTTTCCATATCCACGAAACTTGCCGGTTTTTTGCACCAGGAAATCTTCGTTATAGATGGCCGACTTTTGGTAAAAATATCCGGGTTTGGTTTTATCCAGCCAGGCAGATGATACGATGATCTGGTCAAACAGGCCCCAGGCATCCTGGTAAGCGAGGGTGCCGATGCCTTTTTTGTACATATCCCACCAGGGATTATATAACCCGGGATGGGTCACATTTTTCGGATCTCCTTTTGCATTGAGCACTTTGGCCACGCTCGGGCTTATGGGGTCATCATTCAGGTCTCCCATGATCACCACTTTGGCGGATGGATTTGCAGCTGTTAAGGAATCTACACTGTGTTTTACTACACTTGCTGCTGCGGCACGTGCAGGAATCGAACGCTCCTCTCCGCCACTGCGACTCGGCCAGTGATTTACAAAAACATGAACGGTGTCTCCATCCATAAGTCCCTTCACATACAAAACGTCCCGGGTAAAATAAGCATCTTTACTTCCGCCGGGCAATTGCACAAAAAGAGGGGTTTTATAAAGGAGCGTAAAATATTTCGGGTTGTAAAGCATGCCCACATCCACACCGCGGGCATCAGGAGAGTCAAAATGGGCGATCTTCAATTTCCGTCCCTTTAGTTTAGGCATGTTCACCAGGTCCGTGAGCACGGTATCATTTTCGATCTCTGCCACACCGAGGATAGCTAAACCATCGGGGTTCAGGTTGGTTCCCATACCGGAGATCACGGTTGATAAACGCTCCAGCTTATCCATGTAAATCCTTGAATTGTACTGCCGTTCCGCATTTGGAAGAAATTCCTCATCATTCACCCTGGGGTTATTCACAGTATCGTAGAGATTTTCAAGGTTGTAGAACCCGATGAGGGAAACCTTGTATTTACTGGCTTGTGATAAGGATAAAAGACTGCTAAACAATAGAATAGCAATTAGGAAGGCTGGTTTCATATTTATTTAATAGGTGCCAAAGTTAACTATCCCCGGTTTGATTGCCCGTTATTAAATGAATAAGTTGCTCACAATGTGCAAATAGCAATTTTTGTTTGAAAGAGTAATCATAAGTTTGCCCCTTAAAATTATCATTGCTTATGAGTTCTAGTATTAGCCGGTCACTTGTGCTGGCGGTCCTTTCCTGTATGGGTTGGGGAACAGGGTATGCACAGGTAGAGCCAAAACCAGGCACCCTCCCAAAAGATACAAGCATAGTTGAAGAACTGAAAGAGGCGGGGGCCGATAATATCCCCGTGATCTCGCTGGATGAAAATGATATGCAGGATGGAAGCGCGCAGAATATATCCTCGCAACTTGGCGCCGGGCGGGATCCGTTTCTCAGTGCCGCTGCATTCCATTTTAATGCCGTCCGATTTCGTATCCGTGGTTATGATGCCGATCTTTTCAGCACCTACATGAACGGCGTACCCATGGAAAACCTGGATAACGGGTTTACCCCATATGGTCTTTGGGGAGGGCTTAATGATGTGCTCCGCAACAGGGACCAAAGTCATGGCCTCAAAGCTAACCCCTATTCCATCGGCGATATCGGAGGGCTCACCTATTTTGATACAAGGGCCAGTCGCCAGCGTAAACAAACAAGTTTTAATTACGCCCTCAGCAATAGAAATTATGTACATCGTTTTATGGCCACGCATAGCACCGGTATGACCAAAAAAGGTTGGGCATTTACCATATCCGGTTCACGCAGGTGGGCGGAAGAAGGATTTACTGATGGCACTTATTATAATGGATTCTCTGGTTTCCTGGGAATAGATAAAAAAATCAACGACCGTCATTTGTTATCCTTTGTCGGCATTGTAACCCCGACAGAAAATGGGAGGCAGGGATCTTCTGTGCCCGAGATGCTGGCGATCACAGGAGACAATTTTTATAATCCCTACTGGGGCTACCAGAACGGCAAAAAAAGGAATGCCAGCGTAGCAAAAACTACGCAGCCCCTTTTCATCCTTACCCACGACTGGAAAGTAAATGATAAGACATCCCTTGTAACTGCTGTGTCATACATTTTTGGTAAAAGAAGTGTAAGTGGCCTGGATTGGTATAAT
Source organism: Chitinophagaceae bacterium (assembly GCA_036676685.1). GTDB lineage: Bacteria > Bacteroidota > Bacteroidia > Chitinophagales > Chitinophagaceae > Ferruginibacter. The sequence goes on from JAKFCK010000350.1 coordinate 10,303, forward strand.
GCGGCAGACCCAAGGCCGGATTATTATCGTTACCTGCCAAGTTACCAGTTGGATACCGTTTATCGTGCACAGGTGCTGGATGCCATGAAAAACGATATTAATCTCCGGCAGATCAATTGGGATAAAATATACAACACCAATTACGGCAGC